>JAGRCC010000063.1 GCA_020433785.1 Anaerolineae bacterium | reverse complement strand
CACCGGCCCGGCGCTGTACAGCGGATCGAGCAGCACGGCGCTGGCGTGCGGGGCCAATGCCTTGGCGATACGGATTTTCTCCGCGGCGACCGTCTCCCAGTCAGCCTCAGCTACCCCCAGCATTTGGCTAAGAGAGGCGACAAAGGCATCCCTATGGTCAAAGGCCGCCATTGTGAACACTTTGAATTCATTGGTTAACTGTTGAAAACAGTGGATCTTTCCCAGGGAAAGCGGTTGGGTCATAGTCCGATACTCGCCAAATAGTCGCGGTTACGCTGGGCGCTTTCTTTGGGCGTGCCCATGCCCGGCAGCACATCCTGCTCAACCACAATCCAGCCCCCGTAATTCAGCTCGCGCAGTTTGGCCAGCACCTCCGGAAAGTCGATGTCGCCCTGACCCAACTCACAAAAGACGCCGTGGCCCACTGACTCAACGCCCCCCCAGCCCTCTTGCCGCGATTGGGCGGCCACATTCGGCTCGTGGTCTTTGAAGTGAACGTGCCAGATGCGGTCGGCGTGCTCTTCTAAACCCTCGATCGGATCGCCGCCGCCAAAACGGTAGTGGCCGGTATCGAATACTAAACCCAGCACCTCGGGATCAGTGCGGTCCAACAATTTGGCCGTTTCCGCCGGGGTTTCGATCCAGGTGCCGATGTGGTGATGAAAGACGGTTCGCAAGCCGGTTTCCTGTTTGACGGCGCGCGCGATGCGGTTAGCGCCTTCAGTAAAGACCTTCCATTGCGCCTCACTCATCTCGTGCTCAGGCTTGACGCGCCCTGAGTTCAGCGTGCGGACGGGGTCGCCATAGGGGTCGTTGCCCAGCACGATCAAGTTATCCGGCCCGCCGACCTCGGCCAGCAGGCGAGCGGTCCGCACCGCTTCGGCCTCACTCTGGGCGTGGCGGTCGGCGTCGTGCAAAAAGACGCTGACCCAGGAGGCCAGCAGCTTCAAGTTGCGGCTGGCCAGCTCACGGCGCAGCTGGGCCGGGTCGGTCGGCATAAAGCCCCAATCGCCCAGTTCGGTGCCGACATAGCCGGTGGCCTGCATCTCATCGAGCACCTGGACGTAACCACCGCGCTCGCCTTCCACATTCTCGATAACGCCCCACGAACAGGGTGCATTGCCGACTAATATTTTTGACGTTGTCATAGTTGATTTCTCCTGTGAAAATAGGAATTAGAAACAAGGAGATTAGGAGATGGGGAGATAAGGAGATGGAGCTGATTATTCTCCCCATCTCTAATCTCCTAATCTCCAGTCTCCAATCTCTAAAACTGCCGGCTCCACTCTTTGGGCCAGCGTTCGACGATGACTTTGGTTTGGGTGAAAAACTCAACCCCGTGATGGCTCTGGGCGTGCAGGTCGCCAAAGAAGCTCTCATTCCAGCCACTAAATGGGAAGTAGGCCATTGGAGCGGCCACGCCGATGTTGATGCCAATGTTGCCGGCGTCGGCTTCATAGCGGAATTTGCGGGCGGCTGAACCGCTGCTGGTGAAGATGCAGGCCATATTGCCAAAGCTCCGATCGTTGACCAACCGCACAGCCTCATCCACATCAGTGGTACGCATCACGCTCAACACCGGTCCAAAGATTTCCGTTTTGGCAATTTCACCCTGGGGCGGCACGTGATCGAGCACGGTCGGGAAGACAAAGTAGCCGTCTTCATAGCCGCTGACTTTCTTGTGGCGACCATCGACCACAATCGTAGCGCCTTCCTGCTCACCTTTACCGATTAAGCCTTCGATGCGATTCTTGCTATTGGGGTCGATAACCGGCCCCATCTCGACGCCCTCATTCAGCCCATAACCGACTTGGCGGGTGGCCGCGACATCGGCGATACGTTCGATGAATTGATCTTGGGCCGAGCCGACGGTGATAGCCACCGAGGCGGCTAAACAGCGCTGCCCGGCGCAGCCAAAGGCCGAGTCGGCCATAATTTTGGTGGTCATGTCCATATCGGCATCGGGCATGATGACCACCGGGTTTTTAGCGCCACCCTGACATTGCGCCCGCTTGCCGTTGGCCGACGCCCGGCTGTAGATGTATTTAGCCACCGGCGTCGAGCCCACAAAGCTGATGGCCCGGACGGCCGGATGATCGAGCAGGGCATCGACCGTTTCTTTGCCGCCATTGACCAGTTGCAGCACGCCGGCCGGAAAACCGGCTTGCTCGATGAGTTCAAACAGCTTTTGGCTAGACATCGGCACTTTTTCACTGGGTTTGAGGATGAAGCAGTTGCCGGTGGCCACGGCATAGGGCAAAAACCAGAGGGGAATCATCGCCGGGAAGTTGAAAGGCGTGATGGCCGCGACCACCCCCAGCGGTTGGCGGATCATATGCTCGTCAATACCGCTGGCAATGTCTTCGTTGTTGTAGCCCTGCATCAACATCGGCATGCCGCAAGCGACCTCCACATTTTCGATGCCGCGCTGTAACTCGCCCTGACTTTCATTATAAGTTTTACCGCACTCGTTGGAGACGATGCGGGCCAACTCATCGCGATGATCCTCCAACAGTCTTTTGAGCTTGAACAGATATTGAACCCGTTCGCCGGCCGGCGTGCGTCGCCACTCGCCAAAGGCTTCGCTGGCCTTGGCCACGGCAGCATCGACCTCGGCGCCGGGACTGAGGGGTACGGTGGTCATGGCCTGGGCCGTGGCCGGGTTGATTACATCCAGATAGTTGCCGGCCGAAGAGCGAGTCCACGCGCCGCCGACAAAGTTCAGTAGTTGATTTGACATAGATACCTCCTAAGGTTATCGCGTAGTGCGTAAGCCTGATTTACGCTACGCACTACCCATTAAATGTAAGTCAGCATTCAGCCATTAGCGGTCAGCTATCCGCTTTTTTAGCTCATAAAGCTGACGGCTGATAGCTGACCGCTTATTTATTTTAGAAGAAATAGCGCTCTTTGACCCGATGTTCCTCCCACTCTTCGCGGGCGGCCCGGACGGTGTCGATTTCACTCACTTCGGCTACCGGCACATCCCACCAGCTTTCGTAACCCGGCACGCCCACATAGCGGTCATTGCGGATGTAGATAACCGTAGTGTGGTCGATATTCTTGGCCCGCTCCAAGGCGGTTACAAAGTCCTCGTGCGTCTCGCACTCGATAACGTAGGCCCCCAGACTGCGGGCATTAGCCGGCAGGTCGATCGGCAGCGGCTCGGCGGTTTGGACCGTGTCGTCCGGCAAGCGGTTGGCCTGGGGAAAGGCATAGCGCGTGCCGAAGCCTTGCCCCCCCAGCGACCGGCTCAAAGCCCCGATACTCTTGTAGCCGTCGTTGTCCAGCAAGACGATGGTCAGCTTGTAGCCCTCTTGGATGGAGGTGATGATGTCGGCCGACAGCATCAGATAGCTGCCATCGCCGACCATGACGTAGACCTCGCGGTCGGGGTCGGCCATTTTGATGCCCAGGCCACCGGCAATCTCATAGCCCATACAACTGTAGCCGTACTCCAGATGATACTGCTTGGGGTGGCGGCTGCGCCACAGCTTGTGCAGGTCGCCGGGCAAACTGCCGGCGGCACAGACCATGACCGCCTCGGGGTCGCCCTGGTCGTTGACCGCGCCGATGAGTTCACCCTGGCTAACCAGCGGTTCGTGGCGGATGTCATAGATGCGCTGGACCTCGGCTTCCCACTCATCGTGGAGCTTTTCAGCCGTGGCGCGGTAGTCGGCGCTGACTTGATAGCCGTCCAACAGAGTTAACAGCTCTTCGAGCGTGATTTTGGCATCGCCAACCAGGGGCAGGGCGGCGTGCTTGAAGGCGTCGAATTCGACCACGTTGAGATTGATGAAGCGGACAACGGGGTTCTGAAAGGCGGTTTTGCTGGCGGTGGTGAAATCGCTGTAGCGGGTGCCGATGCCGATGACCAAATCGGCCGCTTTGGCCAGCCGGTTGGCGGCCAGGGTACCGGTCGCGCCGACCGCGCCCATGCAAAGGGGGTGGTCGTAGCGCAAGCTGCCTTTACCGGCCATCGTTTCGCCGACCGGGATACCGGTGGCCTCGACGAACTGGCGCAGGGCGTCGGTCGCCTCGCTGTAGATGACGCCGCCGCCGGCCACAATCAGCGGGGTTTGACTGGCTTTGATGGCCTCGACGGCTCGGGCCAAGGCGGATTGGTCGGCCCGCTGACGAGGCACGTGCCAGACTCGTTTGTGGAAGAAGTCTGCCGGGAAATCAAGGGCTTCGGCCTGGACATCCTGCGGCAGAGCCAAAGTAACCGTCCCGGTTTCGGCCGGACTGGTCAGCACCCGCATCGCTTCGGGCAGCGCCAGCAGAATCTGGTCAGGCCGGTTGATCCGGTCCCAATAGCGGCTGATGGGTTTGAAGCAGTCGTTGACCGAGATATCCTGGCTGTGGCCGGCCTCCAACTGCTGCAAGACCGGAGCCACATTGCGCCGGGCGAAGATGTCGCCGGGTAGGAGCAGCACCGGCAGGCGGTTGATGGTCGCCCCGGCGGCGGCGGTGATCATATTGGTCGCGCCCGGCCCAATCGAGGTGGTGCAGACCAGGGTTTGCAGCCGGTTTTTTATTTTGGCATAGGCCGCAGCAGTGTGGACCATCGCTTGCTCATTGCGGGTCTGGTAGTAGCGAAAGTCAGGATACTGCTGCAAAGCCTGGCCAATCCCGGCCACATTGCCGTGGCCAAAGATACCGAAACAGCCGGCAAAGAAGGGCTGCTCGACGCCGTCGCGTTCGACATATTGGTTTTTGAGAAATTGAATAATCGCTTGCGCGGTGGTTAATTGTTTAGTTGCCATAGCATTCTCCTTTCAAAGCTCAGTCGTCGGTAGCCGGTAGCCGGTCGTCGGTCGTCGGTAGCCGGTAGTCGGTAATCGGTCGTCGGTAGCCGGTAGTCGGTAGTCGGTAATCGGTAGTCGGTAATCGGATGCGAGATCGGCAATAAAAATATCTGACTACCGACATCTGACTACCGACATCTGACTACCGACATCTGACTGCCGACATCTGACTACCGACATCTGACTACCGACGACTGAGTATTTAATTTTGGTTATTTTTGCGCCAGCCGAGTGATTTCATTAGACCGACTAGCATAGCAGTAATTTTGTCCGCCTCTTCAATGAGTGGGTTGGCTCGGTTGTCGGGTAAATAATTTAAGCCACGGGCAATATCAATGGCAGTCATGACCTCATACGTTGATCGCAGAGCTATCTGCAAGAAACGACTAAACTCTTTATTCGAACTATTGCCAGCGCCCTCGGCGATATTGAGAGGGATAGATGTCGTTGCCCGTCGCGTTTGGCTAATCAAGCCGAACCGTTCGTCACTCGGCCATTGTTGGCTCTCTTTGTAGAGAGCGACGGTAAAAGCCATCGCCCGCTGCCACACTTGCAACTCCCGATATTTATGCATCATCTACCCCAATCAAACACCGACTACTAACTACCAATTACCGACATCTGACTACTGACATCCGACTACCGCCTACAGACCGCCCTTGCTCTCCACAAAGGCCATCACTTCATCATAGGTGGGTGTAAAGTTGGCGCAGCCGTGCTGGGTGACGACAATCGCGCCACAGGCGTTGCCCAGTCGCGCCGATTTGTACCAGCCCCAGCCCTTGACGTGACCGTACAGAAAGCCCGCCCCGAAGGCATCGCCCGCGCCCAGGATGTTGTAGACCTCGACCGGAAAGCCCGGCGCGTCGATTTGCTCGATCGTGCCATCGTCGTGTTTGAGATGCACCCGCACGCCTTCCTCCCCCCTTTTTTGTAAGAGAGCCGTCGGTCCCATCTCGAGCATCGCGGCAATGGCAGAGTCGATGTCGCCGGTGACTTTAGTGTCCGACACCTGAGAGTGAGTCAGCGACATCTGGCTGGTGTCGGTTAGCATGGCCGCGTTGATCTCATCCTCGGTGCCAATGACGATATCAACCAGCCGTAGGGCCGAGCGCACGGCCACGCCAAAGGCGCGGGGGTCGTGCCACTGGTCGGGCCGGAAGTCGACGTCGAGGACGACCTCGCTGCCGGCCTGTTTGGCTAACTCCGCGCCGAACAATGTCGCGCTGCGGCTTGGCTCCTTGCTGAGGTTGGTGCCGGCAAACTGGAACACCCGGCTTTGGGTCACCGGGGCAGCCAGCACATCGTCAATGGTTAGCTCGATATCGGCGCAGTTGTCACGATAGTAGACCAGCGGAAATTTATCTGGCGGCTCGATGCCCAGGATGACCGCGCTGGTGCGATGACCCGGCTTGCGCGGGCTGAACTGGGTTTCGACCCCTTCTTGCTGCAGGAAGTGTTGGATGAAATCGCCGACGGGGTCTTGACCCAGGCCGGTCAGCAAGGCCGTCTTCAAGCCCAGTCGTCGCGCGCCGACACTAATGTTCGTCGGCGAGCCGCCGACATAGGCGGCGAAACTTTTGATATCGACAAAGGGCGCACCGACATCATTGGCGTACAGATCGATGGAAGAGCGGCCCATATGGAGCGAATCGTACAGGTACTCAGGCATGGGCAAGTACCTCCAACGATAGTACGTAGTGCGTAGTACGTAGTGGCTTATTTATCGGAGATAAGATTTGTTTCATAAGCAATAGCCTCCTCTAAAAATAAAGGCTCGTAGTCATCGCT
>JAGRCC010000062.1 GCA_020433785.1 Anaerolineae bacterium | reverse complement strand
AATATCCGTGTTTATCCGTATGATCTGTACAATCTGTGTTCTATTTACCCACTTTTATGTAAAATTGTGATCGACTGAATTTAGTTAGTTCGTAGTAACGGCTTTAGCCGTCTTGTCTGCGGCACGTCTAAAGCCGTTACTACAAACTAATTGCCTCACCCTTACATCACTCTTCCAGGCTTATAATAATCGGCCCGCGCTCCTGATAATTAGAAGCTGTAATTACCAAGTCGAAAATGTTAACTAAGCCATCGGCGTTAATGTCGCCGGTCGGGTCATTGGTGCGATACAGGGTGGCGATCATGGCCAAATCTAAAATATCGACCACTTGATCGCCGTTGGCGTCGCCGCCCGGCAGAGTAAAACTGCCCAGGGATTGGCCGGGGAAGCTTTGTTGAGCCGACAGGTAGCCAGGGTGCGAAGCTCGCAGGCATTCGAAATCCTGATCATCGGCTGCGATGATCTCGAAACTGCCGTCGGCCTTGGTTGTGGCGGCGGGGGTGGTAAACGATGCCTCGGCGCAGGAGTCTTCGGTTAGGAAGATCGAGGTGCCGCTGTGGTCGGTGCGGCCTTGGAGTAGAATCGTGCCGGAGAAGGTAACAGTTTCGTTGGTAATGACCTGCGACACCGCGGCCAGAGCATCGATGCGAGGCACAACCCGGCCGCTGCGGCTGTCGGTGACGGGCACGCCGCTATTTTCTAAAACCGTCTCGATATCGGCGGCCGTCAAACTGGGGTTGGCTTGAGCCAGCAGCGCGGCAACGGCGGCCGCGTGAGGTGTGGCCATCGAGGTGCCGGACTTGGTGCTCTGGCCGCCGCCTAAATTGGTTGAGCTAATCAACACACCCGGCGCCAGCAGGTCAAGTTCCGCGCTGCTGTTGCTGGAGCAAGCAACTTGATCAGCCGTAACCAGCTCATCCAGACAACTGCCCCAGTTAAAACTGCCGGAGGCTGTATCATACACATTGCCGACAGCAATGACGCTGGACACACAAGCCGGGGTGGTCATTTTATTGGCTTCCGCCCCGTTGCCCGACGCCGCAAAAACGGCGATGCCCGCATTGCGTGCGGCAGTGGTCGCCGCCGCGTAAAGCATCGTGTTGGCGTCGGCTTGATCACATACCCCCTCGTACGCGCCGCCGCCTAAGCTGAGATTGATGGCTGTGACGTTGAGGCTGGCCTGATTGGCCACCACCCAATCGATTCCGGCAATAACATCGGAGCTAAAACCGACTCCACTGCTGCCCAGCACGCGGACGGCTACTAGCCCGGCATCGGGAGCAATGCCGCGTGGGCTTTGGCTGCCCTGGCTAACAATAATGCCGGAGACGTGGGTGCCGTGCCCATTTTCGTCTTGGGCGCTGTCGCCTTCGTCGGTCGCGCCGGATGGGCAGCTACCGCGATTGAAGCAGTGTTGAGCCACCACTTTTGAGGCCAAGTCGGGGTGGGCCAAATCGACGCCGGTGTCCAGAACGGCTACATTGACACCCGCGCCGGTAATGCCCAAATTCTGATGAACCGCATCGGCATGGATGAAGGCTGCGCTCTCGGTCAGCGTGGCTTCCACCGGCAGATCGAGCGCCACGCTCATGACCTCCGGATGAGCCACCAGGGCTTCGAGACCGGCCGCCGTGACTTCGCCGGATAGGCCGGCCACGGTGTGATACCGGTGCAGCACTTTAAGCTCGGGCTCGGGCACGGTTTCCATGATCCGTGTTTGCCGATCTTGGACCTCCTGTGTTTGCACACGCACCTCAGCGCCCTGGCTTGGCGGCTGCAGCGCCACGATGACTCGGACTGAGGGCGTAGTTGCCAACGCAACCCGAACCTCGTCAGCGCCGTGGGGCGATTGAGCTAGCACGGGGGAACGGCTAACCGAAACGGCCAGACCGATGGTAACCATAACCATCACAATGATACGAAAAATCCGGTAGCGGATGTTGGATCGGTTCATCTTTACTCGCTCTTGGGTCGATCTTGAAGTGGGTTTAAAGCCGCCTTGGCCGTGGCGTTGTCCGGCTCAAGCGCCAAAACACGCTGCAAACAAATCAATCGTTCGGTGGGTTGGTGGGCCGCCAGCCCTTTGCCTAACCAAGCTTCTACGTTCGCCGGGTCTAGTTCGATAGCTTGATTGAACAGCTCATAGGCCCGTTCGGTCTGGCCTTGATCCATCAAGCGCGTACCCTGCTGGCTCAAAAGCGCTGACGAACGCGTCGAGAAGCCGGCGGTCCCCGGCTGTCGTCGAGCCGGCGGGGGTGGGGTCGATTTCGTCCACGGAGTTGACCGGCGTAGACTGACCAAAGCCAGCACCAGCACCACCAGAACCAGCCCACCGCCCAACCCAATTACCAGCCAGAACCGGCCGAACACCGGGCCAATTTCCGCCGAGGCCGAACCGGCCTCCCCGTCGATAATCAACCCGGCGGTGGTGACCGGGATGGCTTGGATATCCGACGAAACCAGTTGGGCCTCGGCGATATCAACCACCAGCGGGCCGCTGCCCAAAATTTCAAAAACAATCGTCGCCAGCACGCCTTCGCCTTCGATGGGCGTTGCCCCGCTCAGGAGCGTAAACGCAAAGTCGATTGTCCCCGTTTCCGGGTTGGCCATATTTTGCACCACAAACCGATCATCAAAGGCGATGATAGGGCCGGGTTTGATCTGGACGCCGTCCAATCGCGGATCGTTATCGCGAACCCGGAGTTGAGCCGGATTGTAGCTCAGTTGAATTTCAGCGCCGTAGAGATCGGCCACGTCGGCCAGGTTGATATTGACAATCAGCAGTTTTTCGTCCTGTAACGGGACGTTTTGCAAATAGAGCCGAGCTGTGTTGTTAAGCTGCGAGCTTGGGGTTGACCAGAGGCCGGTCAGGACAACCCCAAGCAGGACCATAAGTTTAAGTAAAAGTGCCATGTGAAAACAATTTACAGAAACACGGCTCTATGAAACGACGGCCTTACTCTGAACTCCAGTTGGTGAGCGGTCCTTGTTGATCGTAATTACTGGCGGCCATCACCAGATCAAGTAGATCGACGAGGCCGTTACTGTTGAGATCGGCGATAGGATCATCAGAGCGGTATTCCTGCGCAATGAGACTTAAATCAAGGATATTAATAATGTTATCCTCATTTACGTCTCCCGCCAAGAGGGTAATTGTTCCCAACTGGCTCACCTGGAATGACTCTCCATTTTCAGCCTGACCAACTTCGGCCGGCAATTCCCCGTCGGCCCGGCCGGACAGGAAGCCCGGATAGGTAAAGGTAAAGGGCGGCTCACCGGCAATGGAGAACGAACCATCAGCCTGCGTTTCAACCTGCCCGCCGTCGGCACTGGTCACCACGATGCCGCTGTGATCGGAACGGCCTTGCAAATTGAGCTGACCACTCGCGCTGCCACAACTGTCACTGACTTCAATTGCACCATCGAGGCTGGAAGAAGCAATGGCTTGCCCTTGCCCATTGGCTAAGATGACATTTTCCAATTCCAGCGTGGTGGTACCCGCTACCAGCGGTTTCCAATCGATAGTCAGAATATTTTGTGCGCCGTTGATCGAGCCGCTGCCTAACAAGGTCGCGGCAAAGGTGATGCGCCCGGTGGTGGTATTGACCTCGTTGCGGGCGATGAAGCCGTTGGAGAAGACGCTATTGACCGTGACTTGCACGCCATCACGGCCCGGATCGGCGTCGATGACTTGCACGATGTTGGGATCATAAACTAAATCTAACTGTAAGGCTTGCAAGCCGGAAACGGCCTCAACATCGACGGTGGTGGTTCCTTGCGTACTGCAAATCGGTAGAACCTGGCTGCTGGGCGCTACCCTCAACAGCGGCCCCGTCGGCACCGTGGCGGTTGGCGTCGGCGTGTTGGTCGGGGTGCTGGTGGCGGTGGGGGTTGAGGTGGGGGTATCATTAGGTGAGGTGGCGGTCGCCGTCGGTGTTTCAGTTGGCGTCGCGGTCGGGGTAGGGGTGTCGCCGTTAGGCAGGGTAGCGGTCGCGGTGGGAGTGGACGTTGCGGTCGGCGTATCGATGGCGTCGCCTTCAACCAAGACGCTGTCGGCGGCCATACAAGCGGCGAAGCGCTCGTTGGTGGGATCGGCGGCCGTAAAGGCGAACTCGTATAGGCCAGGCAGGCCGGTGTCGCTATAGCTGCCGTCATACTCGCCCACCCGGTCGACAAAGCCAAAGCCGGTGGCAGCCAGGGTTTCGATGTCGTTACGGGTGACCTGCGCGTTAACCTGCGCCCCGCTCAGTGGGTTACCGAGTTGATCGGCCAGCCGCACAGTGACGTTGATGGTGTCGCCGACCTGGTAAGACTCCTGGTCGAAGATGATGCCGGTAATCTGGCAAGCGGGCAGTTCAGTCGAGTTACAATCGTTTTTATCGGCGACTTGCTCGCGCCAATAAGGCAGTTTCTTATAAATATTGTCGCCCGGTGAAGTGGTCCAGGTAACGTCTCGACCACCGGCAATGACGGGTATCGTGTGACCGTGATAAGCTGAACTGCTCAGCGGATCAAGCTCTTTCTGGCCCACTTTCCAGGCCATCAGGTGCGCGGCGCTATCGAGCATGGCCTGGGTGGGTTCGGCGGTCGTCAGGCGCGGATCGTCGCAGTTACCGTAGCAGCCGATAAAACCGATGGCCATCGAGCCGCTGTTGTACGTATCGTGGATGCCGATCACGTCATCACCGCCCGCGCGTCCTTCATAGATGACGCCATTGGGATCGATCAGGTAGTTGTAGCCCACATCACCCCAGCGCAGCACATTGGCGTGGTAATTCCACACCGAACGGACCCAACCGGCCCAACTCTGGTAAGGATAAGTATTATTAGGCGTCTCGGTCTGGTGAAGGATAATGTGGGTGACCGGCGCATACTGGGGCGAGCGATGCGGGCTGGATTGACCGTCGGGGCAGCCCCAATCGGTACGAGAGACCACGGCCGGTTTTGGCACCGGACATACGTCTTCGGCGCTGCTAACCCGGGCCATTTGACCGGCGATTTCACCGTCGCTGGGACCCTGGCTGGTGTCGCTGAAGGCCAGGGTCAATTCGGCAAATCGAGGGGAGAGGCCCGGCACGCTGCTCTCTAGCGTGACCCGAACCTGAAGCGCCGTCTCGGCTTGGCCGGCCCAGATCAGGTAACCGCTGTGCAGATTGTCTCGCACCGGGTAGAAGGCTTCCGGAGTGTCGAGCCACTCGCTCCAGGAGTTGCCCTGGTCAAAACTCAGACGGGTCTCCAGCCGCATCGAAGTGCCTTCCGGCAGTTCGACGGCCCACAGCGGGACGATATCGGTGGTAAAGGCGAGAGGGCTGTTGATTAGACCCGAGGTATAGGTTCCACGGGTTCCCATGGCAGCTAACGACAGGCCGCTTGGGGTTACAACCAGGCCATCAAGCTGGCCGTTGTCGGCCAAGTTGGCCGCGTTGAGGGTGGTCTCTTGAGAGACAACCGAAGCCTGACCGCTGGGCGAACTTTGGGCCACGCCGGTAAAGCTGAGGTGAGTCGCAGGCGCTACGGCCTGTTCTGCCGCCGAATTGCTGGCTCTGGTTAACGCAACAATCGCGGCCACGAGTAAAAACGCCGTGGTCAGCCATATTGCTGGTTTGGATAGAACGGGTAATTTCATGATGACGGTCTCCCTTAAAAATGATTGGTTAGTTTAGTTAGGGGGTAGGTGTTAGTTAGTTGGTTAGTTGGTTAGTTGGAGATTAGGGGATTACTTTCCAACCGGCGAACTGACGACCTATCCTGCTAACATATTTCTCCTCAGTCTCGTCCCTTCCCAAGGGTTAACTGATTCTATTCGATTAAGAATGTTAAGCCGGTAGTAGCTTATCACGAGCAGACGGTTTAACTCAACGGAGGTGGTGCGGAAATCAAAGCCGTGTTACCCCATACGAAAACCTGCGTGGTAGTACGGAGAACACGGCTTTGACTCGCCTTACTGCCAGGCCGCTACCGGGCCGGCCTGCTGAAAGTTACCGGCAGCCGCCACCAGATCGAGCACATCGACCTGGCCGTCACCGTTGAGATCGGCGGCGTTATTATCCGTTAGGTAGAACGCGGCGATCTGGGCCAAGTCCAGGATGTCGATCACGTCATCGCCGTTGACATCACCGGCCAGCAGGTCGATGTCGCCGACCTGCACGGTTTGGCCATCAGCCTCGACGATCTCGACCGGGTCCGACAGATCGACCGCGGTGGAGAGGTAGCCGGGGAATTTGAAAGTCAGCACCTGATCGGCTTTGAGCACAAACGAGCCATCGGCGGCGGTTTCGGTTTGAGCGCCGGCCGAATTGGTCACCACGACATCCCCGAAATCCGTCCGGCCCTGCAAGCTCACCGCGCCGGCCACATTACAGTTAGGCACAAAGTTGACGGTGATCCC
>JAGRCC010000803.1 GCA_020433785.1 Anaerolineae bacterium | reverse complement strand
CCGTTCAACCGGCAGCGGATGGCCAGATTGTGTGGATCGGCAATGTCATCGGCAGTGACTAGATAAGGCCCCAGCGGGCAAAAGGTATCAAACGATTTGCCGCGGACCCACTGACCGTCGGAAAATTGCACATCGCGGGCGCTGACATCGTTGGCGATGGTGTAGCCGGCAATATAGTCATAAGCCGCTTCGGGCGGTACATTTCGGGCGGTGCGGCCGATGACCAGGGCCAATTCGGCTTCATAATCAACCTGCTGGCTAACGTCCGAGTTCAACGTAATCGATTTTTCGCGACCGATGATGGTTGAGGGAAATTTGGCGAACAGCAGTGGTCGCTCCGGCACCGCGACACCCTGCTCGCGGCAGTGGTCGTGATAGTTGAGACCAACGCAGACGATTTTACTGGGATTAGGTATGGGAGCCGTAATTTCGATGTCCGAGGCATTGTGGACAAACGGCTGTTCGATGATACGGGGCAAAGCTTCAACCCACGCGACGGTGTCGGTAACGATTTGCCAAATAGTCTCATCACCGGCCAGCAGCGACACCATATCGGCTGGAATTACAGAGGAGACGACCCCGTTATGCTGCTGAAAGGCGTGGGCCGCCTGGGGTAAATTTACAACGACCTTGTCTAACACTACACCAATGTAAGTTGTTCCGCGATGAACATAGGTTGTCAGTTTCAATGACGGTCTCCTTATGAAGTTAGAATTCTGGAGCTAAAATTGGAGCGACAAAGTTTACTTTGACCATTAACAAAGCAAGCTTTGTCGCTCCGATAAATCTGGGTCAGGAAAAGTTATTTCTCAGACACACCCGGCAGCGAGGCGACCAGCTTGGCCTGCACATTATTGAGATGTTGCAGCATCGCCACTTGGGCCATCTCCGAGTCTCCGGCTTCCAGGGCGGCAACAATCGCTTTATGATCCTCAAGCGACTGTTCACGAATACCCTCAAGTTCCGTCGTTCGGGTGCGGCTGGCTCGGGCCAAATAATTAACGGAGTCGAAAATTCGGGTCAGAATCGGGTTTTGAGCAATTTCGGTGATCTTTTTATGTAAATCGACATCAACTTCAAGAAATGCCGCCGGATCGGCAACGGCTTGTTCGGAGCGAGCCAGGTTGGCTTTTAATTCGGTAACATCCTCAGCCGCGATCCGTTTGGCGGCCAAACCAATGATACCGACCTCGAGAATTTTGCGGGCTTCGAAGAGTTGAAGCAGCGTCGAGTCATCCAACGCCAGTACCAAAGACAACTGCTCAACCAGCAATTCCGGATCCAATGAAGAGACGTAGGTGCCGTCGCCCTGTCGAATCTCCAACACATTCATCATCGACAACGCCCGCAGCCCTTCTCGCAACGAGGGCCGGCTGACCTGCATCATCGCCGCCAATTCTCGTTCCGGGGGCAGTTTGTCGCCGGCCTTAAGCTGCTTTTCTTTAAGCAGAGTCATCAACCGCCGGGCGATCATCTGCCACAGCGGTTCTTTTTCAAATGTACCAAACTTTGTGGTTAGATTTTGTTCGATCATAGGTCAACAGGCCAAATGGTCAGACCAATTTATCTAAACTATATCCAAATTGACTGAGATTGTCAAATTAAAAAACAAGTACAAATAGGTCAACGCCGCTCAAACTCAGCCAATTGATGGGCGATGTCGCTGAGTTGGCGATCAGCCTGGCGATAAATTTCAAAAAGGTCGGTGTAGATGGCCTGCCGCCGGGTATCCGGCTCCAACCGCCTCTCAATTTTGACCAGCGGTTGAATCGACGCCAGATCGAGATCGAAAAAGCCCGCCGCTACCCCGGTAATCAAAGCCGCACCAAAAGCGGCATCTTGCTCGACCGGCAGCAGCAGCGTTTCACCCAATACATCGCATACAATTTGCGACCAAAGTTGACTTTTCGATCCGCCGCCAATAAGGCGGTACTCCCGATAGGTTAGGCCAATCTGGGCTAGGCCCTCGATAGCCGCCCTTAAGGCAAAAGCAACCCCTTCGAGAGCGGCGCGAGTAAAGTGAGCCTGGGTGTGACGCATCGTGGCGCCGATAAAGTTAGCCCGCAGTCGATCATCCCAATGGGGCGCCCACTCGCCCAAAAGATGGGGGTGAAACAGCAGCCCTTCGCTGCCGGGTGAAATTTGTGCTGCTGCGGCGTCCATTTCGGCAAAGGATGGTTGCCGCCACAGGTTATCACGCAGCCAACGCGGCACCGTTGCGGCCGATTTGGTGCCACTACCAGGATACCATAATCCATCAACAATGTGTCGGTAATTGAGAATACGTGCATCGTCGATGGGCGTCGGGTTGACCACCGCCAAGCGACCGACGCTGGCCAATTTGACCATGCCCTGCCCCGACGCCAACAATCCGGAGCCGAATACCTCGGCCACAGTATCGGTCGTGCCAGCGATGACCGGCGTCCCTAGTGCGAGGCCGGTGTCCGCCGCACCCTGTTGACTCACGGTCGAAACGACCTCGGTTGGGTGAACAATCCGGGGTAAAGCACTGTCCGGCAACCCTAAATCGCGGTAGAAATCGGGCAGCCAAGCCTCGGCCACCGGATCGAACAGCAGTGTGCCGGCGGCGTCGATGAAGTCGGTTACATAGCCAGGCGCCAGCCGGTGCCGGACGTAATCTTTTTGAAAAAGGATGCGCTCCACTTTTTGCCAAACTTCGGGCTCGTTGTCTTTGACCCACTTAAGCTGCGGCCAAGTCCACAGCGGCGTCACCGAATTTCGCGCCTGGCGTGGAACCTGATCCCCCCAGTGAGCCAAAATCTGTTGGCACTGCGCGCTGCTGCGTTGATCGAAGGTGAGGATACATGGCCGTAACGGTCGATCCTGATGATCGAGCAACACCGTATTATGGGTTACCGCCACCAGTCCGACCAGGGCAATCTGATCGGCCGTTATCCCTGCCTCGGTGATTGCCCGACGGGTGGTTTGAGTAAAAGCAGTGTACCAATCGTCGGGATTTTGTTCCACCCAACCCGATTGAGGGTAACTGGTGGGGTATTCGGCTCCAGCGCTGGCCACCACCTGGCCGGAGTTATTGAGAATGAGGGTTTTGCAGCTGCCGGAACCGAGATCACTGGCCAGAATGTAGGGTTTGGACATGAAAACCTCCTTGGGTAAAACGGCTCAAACAATTCTTTTTATTATTCTTGCCAGGTTCAATATTTTGGGTAAACTCAATAAGTGTCAACGTCTATTTATTCATAATTTACCGCTTGTTGATAATTTCAACTAATTACTCATAACTACCCACGCAAAATCGACTGACCATTACCCTATTTAGTATCAATCCTTAAATCTAGGGAGATTCTATGACAGAATTGACTGTACGGACCAAATAACTCATTTTTTGAGGGGAATTACAATCTCTAAAAAACCATATACATCCTGTATACAGTGACCACACAAGCAATATGTCAAAGTTATACATAGATTTTGACTAACCAAAATTTTCGTGCTACCATCTCCACGGCATCTAGAGCGTCCCTTCTTACTGCTTGCTGCCTACTTCCGCCTGATTGGGTCAAAAATCCAAGTTCAAGTTGTTGAAATTGAAATTATTTAGAGGGAGGTGATATAAATCTAAAGAGGCCACCGGGCTATATCCCCTATTTAATTGCACCATCCTAAACAAAGACGGAATAATTTTCAAAGACGAATAAACTTGCTTTCGAGGAGGAAGAATATGAATAAACGTTTCTTTTGGCTGATTGCTTCTATTGTAATGGCGGCAATGATACTAGCCGCCTGTGGTGGTTCGGCGCCCGCGCCTGCCGAAGAAGCGCCGGCTAAGGAAGAGGCAGCCGAGCCAGCCGCCCAAGAACCAGCCGCTGAAGAAGAGGCAGCCGCTGAAGAACCAGCGGCTGCTGAAGAAGAACCGGCCGCCGAAGCGCCCGCTGAAGAAATTGATACCTCTGGCGTGACCGAACTTAACATTTTATGGGCCCAATGGGATCCCGCCGACTACTTGCAAGAAATCGGCAATATGTACGAAGCCGAAACCGGAATCAAGGTCAATATTATTCAAGAGCCCTGGGGCTCGTTTGGCGACCTGTTCTTCACCGAAATGTCCGCCCAAGGCACCTCGTACGATATGGTCATCGGCGACAGCCAGTGGCTCGGCCAGGGTGCGACCCAGGGGCATTATCTTAACATGACCGATTTTCTGGTAGGTGAAGGCATCGCCGATACGGTCACACCGGCGACCTTGACCTACTATGGTGAGTACCCGACCGGCTCCGGTCAGTACTGGGCCTTTCCCACCGAAGGCGATGCCAACGGCTGGGCTTACCGCAAAGACCTCTTTGAAGACCCCGACGAAATGGCCGCTTTCGAAGCCGAGTACGGCTATCCGCTCGCTCCGCCCGAAACCTACGAACAATTGATGGATATCGCCAACTTCTTCACCCGGCCCGACGAAGGGTTGTACGGCGTCGGCATCTACACTCAGGCGGCTTATGATGCTTTGACGATGGGTGTAGAGAACGTCCTCTTTAGCTGGGGCGCTAACTGGCAAGATGCCAACAACAATGTTGAAGGCGTGATTAACTCACCCGAGGCCATCGAAGCGGTCGAGTTCTATCGCC
>JAGRCC010000802.1 GCA_020433785.1 Anaerolineae bacterium | reverse complement strand
TCGAAATAAGATAAGCCCCCACCACAATCGCTAATATCGGGTGGTAAAGCCGCAAGCGAACCAGAAAGTGGGCTGTCGGCGAAAACTTTTCTCGTAGACCCTCAACCAGCGAGGTAGCCGGAAAGAGCGTATCGCCCAGCGCGGTCACGGCCCCACTGGCTCCCAAAAACAAAATGGCCACAAATCCGGCCCAGATGGCCCACCCTAGCCAACCTTGCCCGCGCCATCGCACCGGCTGCCCGCCCGACGCCCACCAGGCCGTCAACGTCAGCACGCTTAGCAGCAAAAAGGTATTAACCAAATGCAACGCCCCTACCACCGCTCTGGTGACCGAGTCGTTATAAGCAACCAGTTCAAACAGTACTAACCCGGCGCCTAGCAAAGCTTCAAGAATGAGAAACGCCAGCGACAATTTGGCCCCCAGCCGAACCACATGACCCTTTGGATAGCGGCGCATAGCCCAGACCAGCAAAATCACCACAGCGATCAAGGCCAGCCCGCTGGTCAGCCGGTGGGTAAACTCAATGAGCGTCTCCGTTTGGGCCGACCAGGGAATAACCTCACCGTTACAAGACGGCCAATGACTACCGCAGCCCGCGCCTGAGCCGGTGGCCCGTACAAACGCCCCCCACAAAATCACGAAAATGTTGAGCAAAAGCGTCCCCCAAGCGAACGCGGCATATCGATTGATGCGAATCTGCATGGTTGTCTTCCTAATCTGCTGGCAACGTCTCAATAAATAGGGCCATATAATAGCTTAATACGAGCAAACAACCAAGTTTAGTCTTGATTGTGATAAATTTCTCAGGCTAAAATAGCCGCCCTTGCTGGGGGATTTCGGGATAACTGGTTTCCAGCCCGATCAGCTCTTTAAATCGATTGCACGTTCGGGGCGAATGACCGGAGTAGTCGTTGTTGAAAAAGCCGTAGACGGTTTCAAGACGGGGCAGATGAGGCTGAAGCTGGTCGATCCACCAGTGTAGTTGGGGAGTTACATCGATCTGTTCCTGACCTTTGTACTCAAATTGACCATGCCGCCCCAGCCAGCGAATATACAGAAAATCGGTCGTCGGGACAACTTGTTTAGGCACATCGACGTATTCGGTTGAGACCCAACACATACGATGCGCCGCCAACAGCGCCGCCGTTTGGGGCGTAAACCAGGATTCGTGCCGAAATTCAACGGCATAACGCCACTCCGCCGGCAGCGCGCTGATAAAGGTGTTAACCGTATCGATCTCCCCTATGGTCAAACTGGGTGGAAGCTGGATCAATATCGGACCTAATTTGTCCCCCAGCAGGTTCATTGTCTCCAGAAAGGTCATCATCGGCTCTATCGCGCCGACTAGACGGAGATCGTGAGTAATCTGGCGCGGTGTTTTGACGCCAAATTTGAAGCCAGGCGGCGCAGTCATCGCCCACTGCTGCACCCGTTCCGGCGGCGGTGTGCCGTAAAAGGTTGAGTCCAATTCGACGCTGTTAAAGATCTGGCTGTAGTGCGCTAAATATTGGCGGGCGGCGGTTCCGGGCGGGTAGAAAACGCCGTTCCAATCTTTGTAACTAAACCCAACCGTGCCTAAATACCACTTAACCAAGGCCATCCTCTTTTCTTAACCTTATTCCCACTTTGGTGTATTATACCCAATATTAACATCGTGGCGAGAAAACTAACGAATGACAACCCCATTATCATCCAAAGCCGTGATCATTACCGGCGCCTCGACCGGCATCGGCCGGGCCTGCGCGCTACATCTCGACCAGTTGGGGCTGCGTGTTTTTGCCGGGGTGCGCCGGCCGGCCGACGCCGTTGATCTCCAACAGGCCGCCTCAGCCGGCCTGACGCCGATTTTTATCGACGTGACGGACCAGACCACCATTTCTGCCGCCGCCGAGCAGGTTCGGACCGCGTTGAACGGCAGCGGTCTGGCCGGGTTAGTCAACAATGCCGGTATTGCAGTTGGCGGCCCATTGGAATTCCTGCCGCCGGCCAAACTTAAGGCGCAGTTTGAGATCAATGTGCTGGGCCAGCTGGCCGTGACTCAGGCCTTTTTGCCGCTGCTGCGCCCGGCTCGGGGGCGAGTGATCAATA
>JAGRCC010000801.1 GCA_020433785.1 Anaerolineae bacterium | reverse complement strand
GAAGGGCTACGAAATGACATGAGGTACATCTGTTTCCGAACTTAGGCTAATAGTATCCGAAGGAGATACACTGAAATGAAAAAATTAATAACTATCTTAACCCTTCTACTTCTTTTTACATCGATGTTGCCAACCGCAGTTCTGGCGCAGACGCCGCCGGAGTGCGAGTTCGAGTACACGGTTCAGGCCGGCGATTGGTTGAGCAAAATTGCCGAAAAGTATTATGGTGACATTTTGGCCTACCAGACCATTGTCGACGCCAACAATGCCCAGACCGACGACGCCTTTGTCGACATTGCTGATGTTAACCTGATCGAACCGGGCTGGCTGTTGTGCATTCCGTCCGATGGTGAGGCGTCTACCGCACCGGAGCAACCGGCCCCGGAAGGGTTATCACCTGAGGCTCTGGCCAATACCACCTACAAATCGCAGTTCACCCAAGACGGCACAGCGCCTCTGGTTGATGGCGAATACAGCGAACCGGCCGCACCGGGATCAGCCACGATGACCACCGTTACGCTAACCGATAATATTGCTTACGGCCAGCTCGAAAATGCGGATGCCGCCGTCGTTGTGCTCGTCACCGATCCCGGCGGCAGTGGGACCTTTTACGACTTGGCGGTGGTCGTCAATCAGAACGGCCAGGCGGTCAACCTGGACGTTTTCTCGCTGGGCGACCGGGTGCAGATCAATTCGGTCAAAATTGAAGAGAACGAAATCTTGGTCGATATGGTGACCCACGGCCCCGACGATCCAATGTGCTGCCCCACCCAACAGGTTATCAAAGGCTTTAACCTCAAGGTCGATGCGCTGATGGAAACGAGAACCGAGACCGTTGACGAGCCATCGACAGCCCCGGCCGAGTCGGATATCGTCGGTATCATCTGGAATTGGCAGAGTTTTATGGACTCGAGCGAGGAAAATGATATCGTCGTGCCCAATCCGGATAACTACCGCCTTCAACTCAAGCCCGACGGCCAGTTCACCTTTAAAGCCGACTGCAACTCCGGCAGCGGCAGCTATACCCTGGAGGGCAGTAACCTGACCTTCGACCCGCTCATGGCCACCACCCTGGCTGAATGTGGGCCAGGTTCGTTGTACAATGACTATCTACGGCTGCTGGGTGATGTCCGCACCTATGTGCGCGAAGGCGACAATCTGTTTCTCAACCTAATGGCCGACGCCGGCAACATGAAGTTTGGGAAACTACAGGCCGTCACCGGCCGCATCGTCGCTCCGGAGGGATCGACCTTGCCGGAAGGATCCCAGGTTGAGATTCGGGTCGATGATGTATCGCTGGCCGATGTCGCAGCGACGCAAATTGGTGGGGAAATGATCTTGGACGCCACGCAGTTCCCGATCAACTTTGAAGCCACCTACAACGCCCAGGCTATCGAAGAGCGTAACACCTACGCCGTCCAGGTTCGGATCAGCGACAGTGAGGGCACGCTGTTGTTTATCAACACGCAGGCTTACAACGTGCTGACCCAGGGTAACCCGACGTATGACGTCGAGGTTATGGTCGAACCGGTGAATTGAGTTTATGGGCAGGTGATCTTAATGAAATAAAAAGCATCGTCACCTTCACGGCCAGAATCTGGCACTACTTGATTGAGCGCATCCCCTACCAGGAGTTGTTAAATGACCGCCGTCAACGGGTTCACGCGGAATCTACACTGGGGCCGGAATTTAGTCAGATCCGGAGGAATTGCCGGTCTTCTTTTTGGAGGATTCCTCGTATATACTGCTGTCTTAAACAAGGAGCCTAAATGAACGTAGCTTCTCCAACCATACAAACCGAACAACCTCAACAACCCCGCCGTTTCCTGTGGTTTTACCTGCCGGATCTCTCTATGTTGAAGAGGGTTCCGGTGCGGGTTGCCCTGCTGGCAAACTTTCTGTCGGGTTTAGCCATCGGCACGCTCTCTTATGGGGCTATGGTTCACCTGGCCCGCAGCGGCGGCTCGCAGTTTGAGGTGGCCTTAGTCAGCGCAGCCAGCTTTTTGCCCGGCCTGGTGCTGGGTATGCAGGGCGGGATGATTGCTGACTCGCTGCCGAAGCGCCTAGCCTTAGCCATAACGTACCTGCTGCAGGCCGGGCTTTGCATTGGGGTGCCGCTGCTGCTGGGGGCCGACTTTATCGTGCTACTCTTTCTCATTCTTGTTGTATCAACGCTGGCTCAAATCTCCATCCCAGCGGTTCGGTCGGTTATCCCGCTGATAGCCAAACCACAGGAGTTGGCCGTCGCGGCCATGTTAATGGCGCTAACCACATCTACCGGCTCAGCCATTGGTCAAGCCTTCTTCGCCACGATCCTGATTCGACTCGGTGGTATTACGCTCGTCATGATTGTGGGAGGCGTACTGTTGCTGCTGGCCGGTCTGCGCGTCTTTGGTTTGCCCGATGAAGGCGGCGTCAAGGTCGGCGACGCGCTCCGCAGTGTTGACTGGCGGCCCAAGGGGATCGGGGTGCGCCCTACGGCTGAGTGGATCGCCGGACATCGTGTGGTGGCCACGATGGTTCTACTAGGCGCGATGGTCAGTGCCCTGTTCGAGGCGTTTGCAGCGATGATGCCGGGATTCGTCGGCTCGGTGCTCCGAGTTGACCCGGCCGATACCATCTTTGTCTTTGCCACCATTCCCATCGGCTTTCTGGCAGCGACCTTTGCCGCCCCGTGGCTGATGAACAAATTCGGCGAACGGCCGGTCATGCTGGTCAGCGTGGTGGCCTTTGGCGGCGGTGTTTTTCTTTTCGGCCTGATCGACCAAATTGCCCCATTCCTGGCTCCCTTTAGTCCGCTGCGGCTGCTGGCGCTGTTTGGGGCACAACCGAATGAGAAAGTCCTGGCGGCCGGCCTGTTGACCATTCCGGCTTACGCCGGTTTTACCGCAGCCGGGGCGGCGGCGCAGACCTACATCAACCGGCGGCTGCCGGTGGTTAAACAAGCCGGCGTCTTTGGGATCGAAAGTACGCTGCGGAGCGCCCTGGCCATTGTGGCGGTTTTGACGTTTGGTGTGCTGGCAACCATTTTTGGCACGCGATTGGTGTTTTTGATCGCGCCATTTGGCATGGTGCTTCTACTCATCGGTATGATTATTGGCAGCTATCGTTTTTCTGAGGAAAAGGCGCCGGGAGGGTTGGAGGTACTGGCGTCATTTTGGGAAGAGGGCGAAATTCAAGAAAGTTTGTCTGAAGAGTAGTCTAAATTGTTGGGTTAATATCAATACGGCGATATTTTGGCCTATGAGAGACCAGATAAGACCAGAGCTTTTCAATGTCTCGTCCCTATCTCCCGTGAACCTATTTTCTGTTTCACAATGACCCCCGTATAATTAGCGACAGGAAAGCAATCATTGTCTATGGTCGAGTTGTTTCAAAATCTGTTCATGGCTCTAGTAGTCTTGCTGGCCGGGTTACTTATCGGCGCGCTACTGTTGAAAATCTTGCGGGTGATTCTACGCCGGGCCGGGATGGCTAAAATCTTTGTCAATTTCATTAGTACCGCGTTGGGCAGCTTGCTGCTGTTGGTTGTGCTGATCCTGTCGCTTGACGTGGTCGGCCTTGATACGGAGACGCTCTGGATTCTTCTGGGGGCGATTGTCATTGCCCTGGCGTTGGCGCTTCA
>JAGRCC010000800.1 GCA_020433785.1 Anaerolineae bacterium | reverse complement strand
AAGACGCTTGTTACTGTTTTCATATCATCATTAAACAGCAACTGGAGATGGCTGTAGTCTCCAGTCGCTAATCTCCATTCAGTACGCGCTCGATAAATCGCAGCGTGATGTCTGTAACGGTTTCAATTTCCTGGTCTAAAAGAACGACGTGACTCGATTCTTCCATCCAATGGATCTCTTTGAAATCTGAGCCAACTCGCTGAAAAAGTAAATCGACACTTCGTAAATCGATATGATTATCCTGTCGCCCTTGAACGATCAACAAGGGTTGATGAACATCGGGCAGGCGACGGTTGATCACCCGCTGGAGGCGAACCAGTTGGTTCAGAGCCGGAACCGGATTAACTTTGTACCCTTGCCATTTATTGTGGATACCGGTCAAGTTTTTTTTCACCTGAGTCAAAAACGGCGACAGGACGTAGGATAAAAAGGCAATTCGTCGGGATAGAAGTAAGGCAGGCGCGTAGGTCAAGATGCCGACGACCTCAGGATATTTAGCGGCAACGTGAAGCGCCAGCAGCGCCCCCATCGACTCCCCGCCCACAAACACCGTCTCACACTGGGCGGCGAGAGCCTGATAGGCTTCCTCCATCGCTCCCACCCAATCCCCCCAGCGACAGCGATTCATTTTGTCGGGTGAACAGCCATGCCCCGGCAGTAACGGGCCGGAAACAGTGTAGCCATGGGTGTGAAGGTTTCGAGCTAGAAGCAACACTTCGGCTGGTGTCGCAGTATACCCGTGAGCCAGCAAGATGCCCACCGGCCCACTCCGCCAAAAAAAAGGATCACCTTCTATATGAGGATTGTAGAGCAGGGTTCGATCAAGCAGTTGAGCGTGCATCGCTGTTATGAATAAAAACTAAACCACTTAAGACTATCACAGAATTATAGTATGGCTGACAAATTCAGTTTGTCAAAACACGACCCTTTCTTTACTGAGTCTGCCGGATTTGCCAATTATAACGGATAAAAATCCGATAGCTGCTCGCTGATTGCCAGGTTCGGTGGTTAAAAATCGATTATGATGGGGCCAGATGGTTAGATTGATGGTTAGATTGATGGTTGGTTGGTTGGGTTGGTGGTTAGTTAGTTAGTTATCTTACGGGGAGGTTAAAATGATTACGGCAGAGATTTTAATCTTGATAACGATCTTGATCATCTTAATCGGGCTGGTGGGCATTACCACTTTTGTCGCTCGAATGATCGGGTAATAATGAGTTAGACTGATAAATCCCAGACAGACGCCCCATCATCAGGCGTCTGTCTGGAACATCTGAAATCAGACCCATTATTTGTCTGCGGGTTTGTCATCTAAACAAAAACCGTACCCTCGAACGGTGACAATGTAGCGGGGATTCTTAGGATCGGGTTCGACCCGTTTGCGCAGCCGCTTGACAACCGAATCGAGCCGGTTATCGGCCACACCTTCGCCTTCTAGGGACATATCTTCGGGGTAGAGGCATCTGGCTAAATCATCACGAGAACAAGTCTGGCCCCGTTTTTCATCAAGATAACTGATGAGCTTGTATTCCAGCGGGGTCAGATGTGAAACTTTACGGCCATCAACCCAAACCGAATGTCGATGATGATCGACCACAATATGGGTTTTGACCGTACCTTGTTGTTGTTTAATGTAGTGAGCAAATAGCGCCGAAAAAATCTCAACCGGCTCAGACCAGGGGCCGCCCACCAGTCCTTTTCGTTGCAAGCGTTCCAGCACGTGATGTTGATCAGAGGAAACAGGGTTATTATTGGTCAGGCTAATCATAATTTTCTGCTCATCGTTGGGCAAACTCAACCAAAGACGCTGGCACTCATCTTGGACACGCGGACTGCGCGTTAAAACATCGAAGAAGCCGGAGCCGTTTTCACGAGCAACGCCGTAGCCCTCGCGCAGCAAGCCGGGGTGACCACCGGTAGCTTTGAGCACCTGCAGGCGTATTTTGTCTTCGAGCGGCTGCTCATATCGACTGCCGAGCCGATGCACCATAAAATCAGCATCAACTTTAGCATAGGGGCCAAGCCAAATTGTCTGAGGCACCACCAACTCTTCAAACGCCTCGATCTCCGATACGTCGGCGCGCAGCCGTTTAAGCTCTAACCGGGTAGCGACGACATACATAAGCCGGTATTTATTATCGTCACGCAGCGCCCGGAGCGCCGCAAACCCACGGGCTGACATGGTGTGACAAAGATCATCAAATTCATCGATCAAAAAGACCAGCTTGAGTTTAAGCTGATTACAAACAATGCCAATAGCGCGGTCTAGATAGCGCAGGGCCAAAAAGCGCGTTTCGAGGGTGGTAGCGCGTTGGTGCAGATCATCGATAGCCTTAAGCACCACATCCTCCGTACCGCGACTGGTTAACTCGGTCAGTAGTTGGTGCAACATCAATTCAAGCAGTCCCCAGCGGGATTGCTTGAGAATTTTGTTGATATCTACGTAAACAAAAAGATAACTCTTCCAGTCGTCGCCGAGATACGCGCGGCGAACATCCTCACGCTGTAGAAAACGGAGCAAATTTGACTTTCCTACACTACCGATTCCGACAATCGAACATGAGTCACCGGCAGAAACGTTATGCATTAGTGGTTCAACTATTTCTGCACGAAAAGTCAATGGAGGAATATTTTTCGCGTGATTAATCATACTTTATTTCTCCTAATCATTAAAGTGGTCGCTTAACCTGGCTTTATTTTAATCCATAGTTTAAGATGAAACAAGGTAAATTAAGGGCAGAAAACTGGCAATTTAATGGCAAAATTTTATTGCGACATGTGGTATAATTTTCGGGGTCAATTATACCATCTTCAGACCTTAGTGATTTATCAACTCAAGAGTTACAACTATATACTGCTGTTAATGAGATTACGTAATAAAATAGTTAAAAGACTTAAGGCCAACCCGGTGACCGTCCTGTGATCGCACCCGACTCCAGTCATATCCCCGTATCTGTCGAATTGAGGCACGAAACCCGACCAGCGACTAAGAAATAATGATGAAAGATGAATGATGTCGACCGGTTAAGGTGAGACTTCAGCGGCACTTGGGCGCAAAACCAACCTCAGTTCCTTGTCATTTTGGACCAATTCGCGGTACAATATAAGTACTACTTTCGACAAGGCTACCTAATTTCAGCCTTTCCTAACCGACTTTATCCTCAAACCGACCGACCCTGCGCTCAACCTCAGTTCAACCCCAATTATGTGGCCGCTCTTAGTTGGATAGCAGTGACTCCTCGGCTGAGGCATTGCTGGTTAGACCTGTTTTTTTGCTCTAGTCGCGCCATATGAATTTATTGACCGTTGGGCGGCTTAAAAACTATCAAACATATGAAATATGACGTTGCTCATACTGGGCTGCAGTAATGTCTAGTTGGAAATTCCATGTCACGTCAAGATGAAATCAAAGAATTAATTCGTGTCTATTCTCGGCGTCTGCAAAGACTTAAAGTACAAAAAGCAGAATATGGTATCTCGGTTGATCCCAAAATCCCTAATGAAATCGAAGATATTGAGTCAGAACTTAAACAATTGAAAGCGGAATTAGGAAGACTTAAGCCTTCTGAAGTCGGAACTCTTAGAAATTTTCCAACAATCTTTCACAATTTACCTCGCCCCGATCATGAACGATTTGTTGGGCGCCGAGAAGAATTGAAACAGATTCGCAATCTTCTGTTGCCGCGAACCCGCCATTTTGTGGTGACCATCGATGGAGTTGGCGGCATTGGCAAGACTGCCCTTGCACTGGAAGTGGCTTATAGTTACTTGCGTTATTACGACCAACTTCCAGAGGAACAACAGTTTGACGCGATCATCTGGACTACAGCCAAGCAAACATTACTAACTAGCGAGGGCATCATTCGTCGTGCTCAACCCCTTCGTACGCTCGATGACATCTACTCGACCATTGCTATAACCTTGGAAAGGGAAGATCTTACTCGTGCTCATCCGCAAAAACAGGATGATTTGTTTCGCCGTGTCTTGGCTAAAATGCGCACGTTGCTTGTTATCGACAACTTGGAAACCGTTGATGATGAGCGTGTCTTGAGTTTCATTCGCGAAGTGCCGGAACCGTCTAAAATCATCGTTACAACTCGTCATCGGCTGGACATTGCTTACCCTATTCGCTTAACAGGAATGACCAGGGCTGATGCTCTAAATTTGATTGCCGGAAAAGCCAACCAAAAGGGTGTGACTTTGAAAAAAGATGAGGCCCAGCGACTTTACAGACGGACAGGGGGTGTACCCTTGGCCATAGTCTGGAGTCTTGCTCAGATAGGTTTTGGGTACAGCGTCGACACTATATTGGACCGACTGGGACAGCCAAGTAGCGATATAACCAAGTTCTGCTTTGAAGAGACAATGAATTACGTGCGGGGCAAACCAGCATACAAATTATTGATACCATTATTATGGTTTTCACCTAATGCTAGTCGGGAAACGCTAGGCTATGTAGCTGGCTTGCCGGAATTGGATCGAGATGACGGCTTGGTCGAGTTAGAAAAGTTATCACTGATCAACAGAATCCCGGTCGAATTTGACCACGGAAATGAACTGAGGTTTGGGTTACCCTCATTGGTAAAACTATACGTCAAAGAAGAAATGGTCACGTTACCAGACAATTTTCTGCGTCTCTTATTGGAAAATTTTAGCCAATGGTTGGCCCCCGCTAAAGATTTTAGAGGTCTATATTGGGGCTGGGAAGATCTAACAATCGATGAATATTTGGGCGATACCGTACTTAGCTTCTTGGACCACCTGCTAATGCTAATTGTTCACCAAGCCAATAAAGAAGATAGAGATGACAAGTTCTCAGATTATTTGACAATCGAATTCTTACAATTTATCTACTACGCCATATTGTTTCTTAAGTCTACCGGGCGTCGATCGGAGGCATTAGCCCTAGCTACACAGGGATGTGACATAGCCACTTTGCAGGCCAATCATCAGATTTCAGCTTGGCTTGAAATTGGAATTGGCTGGATCCTTGCTCAACAAGACAGAATTGATGATGCACTCGAACATTTGAATAGGGGGAAAAACTTCTATCAGTCTA
Source organism: Anaerolineae bacterium (assembly GCA_020433785.1). Next base: position 6,168 of record JAGRCC010000800.1, on the reverse strand, counting down.
TCGATGATCGGTCCGGGGTTGAATTATCGAATTGTTATATTGGACAAGCGTTAAGAAGAGCAAAACGACACCCTGAAGCCGAAAGGGTGATACGAGACGCACTTGAAGAGGCCTCTTCTCAAGAGGTTCGATCTCTAGCGGAATTTGAATTGGGTAAGTTATCTCGAGATCGGAAACATCTCCAAAGTGCCTATGAACATCACATTACCGCATACAGTGCCATTAAATTGACAACAAAGTGGCGTAGCAAAATGTTGACTCTAGCTATCGGAGGAAATCTTGGCGGACTTGCCCTTGAATTGGGGAGATATGATGAGGCAAAAACAATATGCCGCGAAGTACTTCATGACCTTGAAACGCACGTTGAAGTTGAAACTAAAAAGTGGGTAAGATCTGCAACTAATCTCTCATCCAAGTTATACTTGTGGCTCGCAATTGCGGAAGAACGTCTTAAAGAGTTTGAAATGGCCTCTTTGCACGCTCATCACGCCTTAGAGTTATCTGAAGTGCTAGAGGATCAAATAGGAACAAATGAAGCTTCAAGGCTTATCAAAAAAATAAGTAACCAGTGGAAGATACAGTGATTCTGGGACTAATGGGAATGTGATTAAAGAATGATCGTTGCTGAAAATTTCTTCAAAGAAATTGATGAAGTGAATAAAGTACTGCTTGGACTTGAATTGGACATTCTTTCTTTTGACAGGGCAAGAGTCGGTCGTAGCAATCGAAACTATATCTTAACACTACAAGGCGGTGACAAATTAATCTTGCGGATCATGGCGAATCGTTCATTCTGGAATGCTGAACAGTATGCTTTAGAAACTTTAAAAGGTGTATTGCCAGTGCCACATATTCTAAAAGCCGGAGAATTGAATAGTAATTGCTATTGGCTATTGCTCACTCATTTAGCGGGTTCAAATCTCCGCGATGTCATCGCTTTTTGTCCTGAAAGTTTGTTCTTTGAAGCTGGTCAAATGCTGAGCATGATTCATAGTCGATTGTTTCCGAATTACGGAAAATGGGATACTGAATCTTTTATTGAATTTGATAGTCCGTGGACCTCTTTCTTGCGATCATTACTTGATCGTGAGGTAGCCTTTCTTTCTGAGCACAACCTTCTATCCGCGAAACTTTTTGATAAGATTTACGAAGTTTTCGAGGAACTCAAAGATTTAGCCTGTTTCGTTAGAGAGCCTAGATTGATTCATCGTGACTTCAAGCCGGAGAATATTCTTGTAACACGTATCAATGAAAAATGGCAAATCACCGGTATACTTGACTTTGAGCATGCACAAATCGGGGAAGCAGTGTGGGATTTTGCCAGGGTATTTGACCGGTTTTTCCTACCCGCACCTCGTTCGGAGTCATACTTCCTTGCCGGTTACACCAGCATTAGGCCTTTACCCTCCCTGGATGAAGCACGCGTAATTTGTCAATTAGTGGACAGCCTGGGGTGCATTAGATGGGGGTATGAGAATGCGGATTGGTCCTTTGTGGCAGAACACGAAGTCATTCTGAATCAGTTGATAAACAAATATATAAAATTGTCTTGCTGAGTTTCACAGGCACCAAGAAGCACGATATCTTTAACGTTACAACTACGCTTGACCCGCTTGCGAGACCTTTATTTTTTCCTTAGCGAGTTGTTTATCAAGCAGAGCTTGGCCATGTTCGTCCGTTATGTCTCCAACGAAAACGGGTTTAGATATTCCTCTAAAAGGTGAGTTTACCCCCACTATATGTTCTGCCAATCCCAATGCCCCACAAACTACCGTGATCAACCAACCCTTATCGGACCTCTTATGAGTCACCTTTAAAGCATCAAGCAGGGTTTGAAGTGAGTCTCGTGGAATAGCTTCAAGATGGTCAAATACGATGACCAGATCACCCTCAAGTTGACTTAGAAAGTTTTGCAACCATATTTGAAATTCTTGCTTATTGACCTCGCTGACCGATCCGAATAAATCGGTTATGGATGGCAGCTCAATATTGCTAAGGATAACCTCGAAAAGTCCGGCAAAAAATCGAGCTTGGGTTGAAACTTCAATGTCTCGCAAATCAATGTACACGTAGTTTCGGCTCGAATCATCGACCAAATATTTTTCCACTGATCGTAACAGACTTGTTTTCCCTGAAAAGCGAGGCCCAAGCAAGACGCAGTATTGTCCGTCTTGGATACAGTTAATAACCTGCCCACGACATCATGATTATGACTTAATATACCAAAGAAATGGCTGAGTCTATCTGATTTGATCGTACACCTTCCTCATTCACAAGATCCTCCACCCTAATTTTTGGGTAAGCTGCATTATTTCTCTTGGCAAATAGAAAGTAAATTTGTGGTGACCTTAACCGAATGGCTCGAAATATGGCCACCATCGTGGTATAATTTCCCAATGAAAAACGCTCACCTCATCCAACCCCACCAACACGCCCTCGACATCCTCCACCGGTGCGTGACGCGCCACGGCTTTCGCGCCTCAGGGCTGGCCGCGGGCTATCCCCAGATTTGGGCCAGAGACAGCATGATCACCTTCCTCGGCGCTGCCGCTACGGGCGATCCCGACCTTACCGCCGCCGGGCGAGCCTCGTTGGAGACGATGAGCGCTCATCAATCGCGACGGGGGCTGATTCAGCTCAACGTCAATCCTGACACCGGTTACATCAGCACCGAGAATGCCGGTGCGGTCGATGGTAATTTGTGGTACATTTTAGGACATTATCTGCATTTCCATTTGACCAACGATGTTGCATTTCTGCAGCGCCATTGGCCGTCTATTGATAAGGCACTGGTCTGGCTGGAATACCAGGATATGAATGAGTGTGGGTTGCTTGAAATTCCCGAAGCGGGCGACTGGATCGATCTGCTGGCCGTGCGCTACAACGTACTGTATGACAATGTCCTCTACTACGCCACGATGCTGGCCCACGAAGAGTTGATCAAATATCGGCCCGCTGAGGCGGCATACCACCAACCGGAGATCGATGCGGCGGGCATCCATGAACGGATCAACCTGCTGCTCTGGATCGATCGTTGCTGGGTGGCTGAACATTTCGCCGAGCATTTGGAGAAACTCAAAAATATTAGGTTGGAGTGGTTCATGCTCTACCACAACATCGGCACCATTTCCAGCCGTCCCTTTTACCTGCCCTGGGTCGCCTTCCGCGAATACGGCGACTGGTGCGACAGCCTGGGCAATCTGCTGGCCGTGCTCACCGGCGTAGCTGACCACCATCGCACGGAGCATATCCTGCGCTATATGCAACAGGTCGGCATGGCCCATCCTTACCCGACCAAAGCCATCCACCCGCCCATCTACCCCAGCCAAAGCGAATGGCGCGAATATTATCGCAGCCGTAACCTCAACCTGCCCCACCAATATCACAACGGTGGTATCTGGCCGATGATCGGCGGCTTCCACGTAGCTGCACTTGTGCGCCACAACTGGCTCAATGAAGCGGAACGCCTGCTCGATCTGCTGGCAGAAGCCAATCAGCACTTTATCAACCAAGACGGCGGCTTCAATGAGTGGCTGCACGGCCAAACCGGCAACCCGATGGGCTTCGAGCAGCAAGCCTGGTCAGCGGCGATGTTTCTATACGCTGAAAATGCCCTTCGTACAGGCCGGCTGCCCCTTTTTGACGATCTGCTAGCGGCTAAGCCTCTCTCTGCTGTCAATGCTGAAATTAACGATGTCATCATTCGACCTGGCGGGGGACCGGTGTAAAACCATGAACAGCAAGCAAAAAAAGCGGAAAATGGCCAAAACATCGAAAAAGAAAAATCGCCGTTAATAAAAAAAGCCCCGGATTTATACAACTATCCGGGGCTTTTGGTTAACTATCCAACGGAAACCGGCTGTGGCTCCACCGCCTCTTCTTTAATCGGCTCGTGACCCACTAGGGGAAAAGGGTCTTGCCCGGTAATCAGTCGGGCACCTCGCTTTCGGGTGAAATAGTTGATAGCCCATTGGAACATCACCATCAATTTGTTATCGAACTCGACCAAATACCAAATGTGGATGAAAACCCAGGCCAACCAAGCCGGAAAACCGGAAATCTTCAACCCGCCCGACTCAGCCACGGCGGCGTTACGCCCGATGACCGCCATATTGCCTTTGTTGAAATACTTAAACGGCGGCGACGATTGGCTGCGCAGCCGCCGTTTGATCGTTTCGGCCACATAGCTACCCTCTTGCATCGCCACCGGAGCCACTCCCGGCAGCGATTGGCCGTCTTGATGAACAAAGTTCGCCAGATCGCCAATGACAAAAATGTTAGGATACCCTGAAATCGTCAAATCCGGTTCGACCATCACCCGGCCGGCGCGGTCTAACTCAACGCCTGCTTTTTCGCCCAGAATGTGGCCCATTAGCGACGCTTTCATGCCAGCCGCCCATAGCACTGTGCGGGTTTTGAGGGTCTCTGTCTCGTCATTGCGGCGAATAGTGACCTGATCGTCTTGAATATCAGTCACCATTGTCTTGGTGCGCACGGTCACGCCCAACTTTTCCAGCGATTGCTGCGCTTTGGCCGATAGTTCCTTCGGGTAAGGTGGCAGCACTCGGTCAACGCCCTCCAGTAGTAAAATTTCAACTTCAGCCGGATTAATGCTGCGGAAATCCTCTTTGAGCGTGGTGTGGGCCAACTCGGCTAGCGCCCCGGCCAACTCAACGCCGGTGGGGCCGCCGCCAACCACCACAAACCGCATCCAAGCCCGACGGCGATCCGGATCGGTTTCGCGCTCAGCGGCTTCAAACGCCAGCAAAATGCGGCGGCGCATCTCTAACGCATCCTCAATTGTTTTCAACCCAGGCGCATATTCGGCCCACTGCTCGTTGCCAAAGTAGTGATGGCTCACCCCAGTGGCCACTACCAGCGTATCATAATTCAATGCGCCGTCCCGCAAAACAACTTCTTTCGCTTCAGGATCGATATCGATCACTTCAGCCTTGAGCACGGATGTATTCTTGTGAGCGCTCAAAATCCCCCGCAGCGGCGAGGCAATATCTCCTGGCGACAGACCACCGGTCGCTACTTGATAGAGTAGGGGTTGGAATAGGTGAAAGTTCCGTTTATCGATAACGGTGACGTGAACGTTTTCACTTTTTAAGGCTTTGGCAGTATACAACCCCCCAAAACCCCCACCAATAATAACAATGTGATGTTTATCTTTCTGTACCATTTTTTGCTCCATTTGATGTGACTTAACAACCAACGGATGACCAGTCCGCCGGCAAAAATATAAAAAAGACGAGGCCCTGACCTCTTGGCCTGATGATCAAATCATCAGCCGCCATCCAGCGGTGATAGTTCAATCATCATTTCAAAAGTTGCTGACAGCTTCGTCTCAAAAATCTCGCCCCTGATTGGGTAACGTTTTATTCAATCACTTATTATGATTTCATCAGAGTTTGTAATGTGAAAAATTTCACGAAAACTCGGTAAAAATCAAGCTACAATTCTCCTGTATAAATTGTGTAATTTTTCACAATTAGAATACGCAACAAAGATTAAAACAACATTAAAATGCAAAATGTTTCTTTAATCCCCAACTAATTGCTGAAGAGCCGGATAATCAATCTTAGCATTATGCCGCTTATCGACGGGTAATCTTTTAGCTATACGAATATCATCGATACCGGCCCACGCCAAACTCTGCTTCAAATCAACCACTCGGGCGGCGCTAACAGGCCGGTTGAACTCGACCAGCAGCACCCGCTGTCCTTGATGAGCAATCACCGCGCCGCGCTGAATATCCGGTTGACCAGAAACCGCGCATTCCACGGTAAAAGGATAGAGCTGTCCACGCTCATCGTCGATCCGCGCCGCGCAGCGACCCAACAGCCATAAGCGCCCGTGCCGATCCAGATAGCCGGCATCCCCCGTACGGTGCCAGATGATATCATCGACTTTGAATTTCGTCTCTTCGTCGCCTTGACCGGATAGATAACCGGTCAGGACATGGTCGCCGCTGACGACGATCTCGCCGACCTGATCGATGGCACAGCCAGCAGCAGCAAACTCGACGCTGCTGTAGGGGCCAATGGTTTCGCCCCAACGATCCGGCAAAATCCTTAGACTAATAGCCTCGACCGGCCGGCCAGCTAACAAACCTCGACCGGTTTGCATGGCGTGTCGGTCCTTAGACGCAATGTCAGCGGCGCT
>JAGRCC010000799.1 GCA_020433785.1 Anaerolineae bacterium | reverse complement strand
TCGCCGGAGCCGTCGCCGGTGAAGACGCGGCCGGTGCGATTAGCGCCGTGCGCGCCGGGGGCCAGGCCGATCACTAATAATCTGGCCCGGCGGTCGCCAAAGCCGGGGACGGGCCGCCCCCAGTAATCGGAATCGCGATAGGCGCGGCGCTTCTCGCGGGCCACCTGTTCGCGCCACGCCACTAAGCGCGGGCAGGCGCGGCAGGTGGTGATATCGTGGTTTAGGCTCTGCCATTGGGCGGGAATGGTTTCAGTTGACAATCAGTTTCTCCTAAAGCGCGACCGCCGCCGGTTGACCGCCGACCGCCGCTACTCTGAAAATAAGCTTGTGGGACAAACTTAAGTTTGTCCCACAAGCTTATTTTCAATCCATAAATTGAACGACGACTTGATTGGCCAGAAAGCGCCCGGATGGAGTTAGCCGCAGACGGGGGCCGGTGGGCGAGTCGATCCATTCGGTCAGGCCGCGGTCCAGGCCATAAGCCACGGCTTGGGGGTAATGCGTCTCCAAGGCGACGCCGAAACGGGCGGCAAATTCCGGGGCGCTAACACCCTCACGCACCAGGCGCAAGCCCAGCATCATATGTTCGGTCATGGCCGTTGCCGGGGAGATGGTCTCCACCGTTTCTTCATCGCGAGCCAGGCCCAAACCGGCCCCGGTATCGACGCGGCCGACATAGCTCTGCGGGCGTTTGACGTTGGCCCAGCGCTGGCCGTTGACGGTGCCGTACGCGCCGGCGCCTAACCCCAGGTAGGGCTGGTTGCGCCAATAGATCAGGTTGTGGGCCGAGGCCCGTTCCGGCGACTGCCAGGACAGTTCGCCGTTAGTTTTGGCCCAGTTGGAAATCTCGTAGTGGGCATAGCCGGCCTGGCCCAAGGTATCCATCGTGGCGGCGTACATATCGGCGGCCACGTCGTCGTCGGGCTGGGGGACGTTGCCCTGCGCCACCTGGCGGTGGAGGGGCGTGCCCGGCTCGATGATGAGCGAGTAGATGGACAGGTGGTCAGGCTCAAGTTTGAGCGCTTCATCTAAATTGAACTGCCATTGGTCGAGCGATTGTTGGGGCAGGTTAAAAATCAGATCGAGGCTGAGGTTGTCGAACCCGGCCGAGCGGGCGTTCTCGACCGCTTTGCGGGCCTCGCGGCTGCTGTGCAGCCGGCTGAGAAACTTTAGCTCATAATCACTGAAACTCTGCACCCCCATCGACAGCCGATTGACGCCGCCCTGGCGCAGCGCCTGCAAGTATTCGAGCGACAGGGTGCCGGGGTTGGCTTCGGTCGTGATTTCGGCGTCGGGCCGGAGATCGAAGCTGGCTTTGACGGCGTCGATCAGTTTGAGCAACTGCTCGGCCGGCAGCGTGGTCGGCGTGCCGCCGCCGAAGAAAATGGTGTCGAGCCGGGGCCGCTTAAGCGCCGCGCCGGTCTCGCGAATTTCGCGCAGAAGGGCCGCCTGGTAGCCTGATTTCAAATCGAGCTCGCCGTCGATGTAGGTATTGAAATCGCAGTAGATACAGCGGGTGGGACACCAGGGAATGTGGATGTACAGGCCAAGAGGGTCGGTTGGTTTTAGATGCATATCGATCCGTTTCGTTGCGTTTGATAAATGTAGGACTGATGCCGTTGGGTGTAACGGGCCAGGTGACCGTCACTTATGGCCGAAAATGAGCGCCTGCTAAGCCCAAACCAGCCGATTTATAACGCCCAAGTGACGGTCACCTTTTGAACTGCGTCACTCATTAAATGCCAGCTCTATTGTAACACATTCCCGTAGGTGTACGGAAATCGTTTTGAGAGCATTTCACGTTGGGGGCAAGCTCGAATCACTGAAGGCGCTGAGAAAAAATGACATCGCTGAACCGTCGCCCCGAACCCCACGGTTAATGACAGGTCGGGTTGAAACATCAGCGGTTTCAGAGCTTTCGGCGGGCTCGGCGATGCGAGACGTCGTGTTCGCCCCAAAATTGAAACGCACCCAATCGTTTTTTCGGGCTTGATAGACAGCTAAAAAAGGAGTACACTTAGGGTCCTTTAGAAGCTGTGTCAAAGACAGGTGACGGCCCCCGCCCTTCCAGACCTTTAGGGTTTCGACCATGATTTTGTCCAGAAATGGCGTTAAATAGCCAAATTCTGGTCGGGATAAGGCCATTTTGGAAACCCTAAAGGTCTATTCCAAGGTGACGACTGGGTTAATTAAAACTTTGAGACAATAGGCAAATCATTTCGTTATGAAGCAAATCAGAAAGGGCATCGATGTTGAGCCTTTTTAGGTATCCGCAGTTAGTGGCAGTTATTGGCGCGATAATCGCGCTTCTTTTATTTATTCATTTCATTTTACTGCCGGTTCTGGAACGACTTGGCCCCGAGCTGGAGTTGGATAAATTAGAATCAAAAATCCGGTTTTGGTGGGTCATCCTGATTGGGTTTTTAGCCGGCGTGGTTATCGGTGATAAATTTCTATTAATCCTTATCGCCTTCATCTGTTTTCTGGCGCTCAAGGAGTTTTTGTCGATTACGCCCAGCCGCCGGGCCGACCGGCGGGTTTTATTTTTCGCCTATCTGACCATCCCGCTGCAATTTTACTGGATTTGGATCGGCTGGTACGG
>JAGRCC010000798.1 GCA_020433785.1 Anaerolineae bacterium | reverse complement strand
TCTACGGCCTCGACCTCATCGCCCGGCTCGATCAGCCGCCGGATTGGGCGCTCGATGCCAACAGCCCGACGCCCTGGAACCTCGACGCCTACGCCGCCTTTGCCCGCCGTGTGGCCGAACGCTACGGCGACCGGCTGGCCGGCGTAGCCATCTGGAACGAGCCGAACCTCAACCAAGAGTGGCATGACCAGCCGCCCGATGCCGCCGCCTACGCCGCGATGCTCCAAGCCGCCTATCCCGCCATCAAAGCCGCCGCGCCCGATTTGCCGGTGCTGCTCGGTGCGCTGGCCTCCACCGAAGGTGAGGGCGATTGGGCCATCAACGATTTGGATTATCTGCAAGCGCTCTACGCCGCCGGAGCCAAACCGTATTTCGATATTTACACCGCCCACGCTTACGGCTTCGGTCGCCCGCCCGACGACGCCCCGGAAAAGTTTCGCCCCAACTTCCGGCGGCTGGAGCTGCTGCACGACATCATGATCGCCAACGGCGACGGCGACAAACCTGTCTGGGTCACCGAAATGGGCTGGCTCACCTGGACCGACAACCCCAAACACGACTGGCAAGTCGTCCCCCCCGAACGCCAGGCCCAATACACCCTTCAAGCCATCGACTACGCCCAGGCCCATTACCCCTGGCTGCACCGCCTCGGCATCTGGCAGCTCAACGCCCAAGGCGACACCTACGGCTACGGCATCTGGACCGGCCCCACCGATCTCACCCCCACCTACCAGGCTCTCCTCGACACCTGCTCCACCCACAGCCCCCTCTGCCACCTCGATCCCACCCAATCTCCTAATCTCCAATCTTCTAATCTCCAGTCTCCAATCTCCAATCTCCAATCTCCAATTACCATCCTCGCTCCCGACACCCCGATCCGCCTCGGCGACCGCAGCACCCTCTATCCTCATTGGGTTCACCTCTATCGCGGCGGTCGCAACTTCAGCCCGGACTGGCAGGGCGAATTCTTCCTGACCGCCGACCAATCGACTCAACCCTACGATCTGCTGCTGGAAACCATGCAGATCGATCAAGCGACCGACCGGCTGACTATCAACGGCACTGAAATTGGCTATCTGCAAGCCCGGCCCCGACCCGATCCCACCAGCACTTGGGTTACGCAGCGGTTCAGCCTGCCCCCCGATCTGCTCAAGCCGGGCGTCAACACCATCTCGATAACCGTTGGCCCGCGTAACCCGGCTCGCCAGTATCTCGGCGGACGTTGGGAAAATATGGAGTTCCGTCACATCCGGCTGGCGCCGCCCGACCCCGCTCCGGCGTCTATTCTGCCCGATTGGCAGCCGCAGCCCTCGCCCAGCGGCTGGAGCGAGACCAATCGCCTCCGGCGTGGACCAGGCGACGAACTGTGGCTGCTGGCTCTTCGCCCCGGCGAAGTGTGGCAGATCGTCCCGGCGAGCGAATCGGATCGACCCATCGAACCGGCCTCCGAAAGCCAAGCCTTCAAACCACTGGAAGATGCGTCTCCCGGCAGCAGCCGGTCGTTGGCTTCGCCGCTCGAACTCACGCTTGAAAACCGGGCCGACGATCGCCCCGATCTCGTCTTCAACGATCTGCTGTCGCTGCCGCAGGGCCAATTGGCGGCGACGCAGCGCGGTCTGTTCTGGCGCAGCGGCGATACCTGGCAGGCGGTAAATGGTGCGCCGGAGGATTACGCCTATGTGGTTGTCAAAGCCAATCAATATTTTTATGCGGGCTTTGAAACTAAAGGATTATGGTTCGCCCCAATCCCGACCGGCCCCTGGCAGCCCACCGGCCTCGACGCCACGCCCATCACCGATTTAGTGACGGCGCGTTACACCCTGCCCGACCGCCCCTCGCCGGTCGATCGCCTGTACGTTACGACGGACGCTGAAATCTTCGTCAACGACGGTCTCGATGCTGACTGGCTAACGCTCGCTCTCCCGGCCCTAACGGACGAGGAGATGGACGAGGCCGGCGAGAGCAACAGCGATAAATTCAAACCGCGCCTCTTCGTGACCGAGACCGGCGAACTGCTGGTTCGCAGCCAAGATCGGCTGTGGCGGCAGGGTGACTTGGGGTGGGCGCTGTTCGGCCCGGACAAGCTGGCCGGTAAACTCTTCAGCGTGGTCAACTGCTGCCGCCCCGGCCAAACCATCGTCGGCAGCAACGACGCCGGGTTGTGGCAGCTAACCCCTTCCGGCGACTGGACTCGGCTCGATGCCGATGACTTCTTCAGTACCACCGACACCACCGAATTGGTTCAAATGGACGATACGCTCTACGCGGCGGGCGATCTGGGACTGTTCTACAGTCGGGACGGTGGTCACACCTGGCGCAAGGTCGATGGCCTGCCCGCCACCATCACCGATTTGATCATCGACCCCGGCGACCCCACGATCCGGATCGCGGCCACGCCGGCCGGATTGTACCGCAGCCGCGACGGCGGCCGCATCTGGCAGCCGGTCAGCCCGCCGTGGACGGTCTGGGATTTGGCGCTTGGCCCGCAGGGGCGGCTGTTCGCCGGTCGCAGCAATGGGTTGGTTTGGAGCGATGATGTGGGCACGACCCCCCTCACCTGGCATGCCGCCGAGGATATGGAGAAAGTCTACTTTCTAAGCATCAAGCCCCATCCGGTTGAGCCGAACGTGGTCTGGAGCGGAACGTGGGGTAACAACATCGGCGTGAGTACCGACGGCGGCCGGCATGTAGCTCCATTGCACAACGGGCTGGAAACGTTGAGCGGCCTCGATTTGCTCTGGCATCCCACGCCAGGCCAGGTTACACTGGCGACGTTCGAGGGGCTGTATCGCACCGATGACGGCGGTCAAAGTTGGTTTAAACTGCCCGGCCCGCTGGCCCACCAAACTGTCTACAGCCTGCTCCAAACTGACGACGGCGCAATCTGGGCCGGCGCTGCCGACGGCCTGTGGCGCAGTCGGGACTACGGCGTCACCTGGACCCGCAACGAGGCGCCGCCCCCGGCGGCCATCATCCATCTGGGGCAACTAGCCGTCCCCCCGCCCTCGCCGCCGCTGCACCCGCCTTTTGTCTTTCATCCGACCGAGGCCAAAGTTTATCAACCGCACGAATGGCTCTGGGCCGGGACCGAAGGCGCGGGCCTGTGGTTCAGCCAGGACAACGGCGACACCTGGCAATTCGCCGGCCTGCCGCAGCGAACGGTCTACACCGTCATGTTTGATCCGCTCCAGCCGGATTGTCTCGTGGCGGCGACGGATCAAGGCATCTTTGTAGTGGCGGCAGCTCGGGATTAACATTTGGTCAGATGCCGTAGCCTGAAAAATGAGGGCTGACATTTACAACCATGGTAAAATCGGTTACGATGGAGAAAGCAAAGCACTAAGGATTTTTGGGGACCCCCTTTTGGTTCAGTTAAGGACTTGCTCAAACAAATTTGCACGGACCAACGTCTGGTCTACATCGAGGTGATGATTGTCATCGCCGACTTATTTAGGCCGGCATTTTCCGCGATCAAGTCGATACTACTTTATTCAAACCTATTCGCCTTACCCGGTTATGAAACCTGCGGCTAATGTGCACGCTTCACGAATAGCTAAATCTATTTTAGAACTACGCAAAAGTCAGGTGACAGACACTTATTGGTAATAAATTAGTATTAGATTAGCCCAAATAGGTCGATTTGGGGCGTCTAAGTGACTGTCACCTTTATAACGGCGTAAGTCCTGTATTTAATAAAATGACCCTGCGAAATAAAACGCTTATCATTATCAGTGTGACCTTGGTGGGCCTGGTCATGCTATTGTACTTTATCGCTCAAACTATCCTCTTAGAGAGTTTTGCCACATTAGAAGCCGAGGATGTTAACCAAAATGTGGAACGAGCCGCCACCGCGCTGCATGATCAATTGGTTATCCTCGATAGTACGGCTGGTGATTGGGCGCCCTGGGATGACACCTATAATTTTGTCCAGGGTAAGAATGAGGCGTTCATTGAAGAGAATTTGATGGACGCTACCCTAACCAACCTCCGTCTCAATTTTATGCTGTTCTTTAATTCAGCCCATCAACTTGTTTTTGCCAAAGCGGTTGACTTGCAAAGCGAAACCGCCGTTGTAGTTCCCCCTAATTTGTTAGATTACTTGGCCGAGCATGAAACAATTTTGAATCGCACCACTCCCCAAGACAACCTGATGGGGGTAATGCCCTTGCCCGAAGCGCCACTGCTGTTTGTGTCACGGCCTATTTTAACCAGCAATGATGAGGGGCCCGTTCAGGGTACCCTACTAATCGGGCGCTATCTGGATGACGCCGAAATAGAAAAACTGGCCAAGAGCACCCATTTATCTCTCTCTATTCGGTACTTGGACGACCCCCAACTCCCCTCTGATTTCCAAACGGCGCAAGCGGCCTTAACGCCAGACCAATCTATTTTTATCAATCCTTTGAGCAGCACCCAAATTGCCGGCTATACCCAGATAGACGATCCTTTCGGACAGCCGGCCCTGTTATTAAAAGTATCGCTCCCCCGTCTAATTTATCAACAAGGCCAGACCAGCTTGTTTTATTTCATTTTGTCGGTTATCGCCAGTGGGCTAACCTTTGGCCTGGTCACCGTCTTGCTATTGGAAAAAGGGGTTTTGTTACGCTTAACTCACCTGACTGAAAATGTCAACCAGATTGCTGTGACCAGAAATTCAGCCGGGCGAGTGAAAGTTATGGGCAATGATGAGTTGGCCAATCTAGCCCAGAATATTAACCAAATGCTGGCTACGGTAGAGGAATCTGAAACCGCTTTATACGAGGCCCAGCACCTCTTGGAAGCCCGCGTTGCCGAGCGCACCGCCGAGCTATCGGAAGCCAATCGCTTATTGAAACAGGAAATCGCGGAGCGCCAACAAGCCGAAGCCCAACTGGCTCTGGCCCATCAGACAGCGATCCAGGCCAGTCTCTTCAAAAGCCAACTGGTGGCTAATGTTAGCCACGATCTGCGGACTCCTCTAAACGTTATTATGAGCTACGGGGAAATGTTACAGATGGGCATTTATGACTCTCTCTCAGAGAAACAGAATGACGCCATCCAAAAAATTATCGATAACGCTATCCATCTCAACGAAATGGTCAATGTGCTGCTGGATCAGGCTCAATTAGAAGCTGGCACCTTAAAATTGACCGTCACTTCTTTCGACCCGGCCGCCCTTATTGGCCAGGCCTACGCCTCGATGAGTGTTCTGGCCGAGGCCAAAGGGTTACAATTAATCACCGAAATTGCCTCCGATATGCCGCCAACGCTGAGGGGAGATACACTGCGCTTACAACAGATCATCGCCAATCTGCTAGGCAATGGCATAAAGTTTACCGAGCAGGGCTGGGTAAAGTTGCAAATTTTTCAACCAGATGCCACCCATTGGGCCATTCGCGTGAGCGATAGCGGCCCCGGCATTCCCATCGAAGCACAGTCCCATCTCTTTGATAACTTTTGGCAGCTAGATGGAATGGCTCCCCGGCGTTATATCGGCTTTGGTCTGGGTTTATCTATTGTGAAACAATTGGTTACACTGATGGGCGGACAAATTAGCCTGGAGAGTAAACCCGGTCAGGGCAGCACGTTTACCATCCGCTTTTCACTAATCCACGAGCGCGCGGCTGTGGCCTGACCCCAATCCCCCCAACCGATACGGCACTCAAACTCAGTTCAACCCCGACGATGTAACGATTCTTCGCTGATTGGTCGTGGCGCTTCGGTTGAGGCGTTATGGCTTGGACCTGTTTTTTGCTTTTTGCATACCCCCATGAATTTTTGATTCCGTTGGACGCATAAATTATAATCCAGCCACCTGATGGATGTGACGCCAGGCTATTTTGCCAAAAACGGATTGGTTCTGCCCTTGATCCCCAAAGGGCGTTTTGATAATGGAGAATGCTATGATGAAAAGCAGATTACTCGTCGTTGGTTTGCTCGCCGGGCTAGCGCTGACATTTGGTCATCTCTGGTTTGCCGCCAGTCAGAACGCGCCCGCTACATCTTCGATCATCCATCGGCTGGACGCCAGGCCGGCCATCGCCGGTCCTTTAAGCGACAGCGGCCCGACTTCAACCCCTTCATCCAACCTGGGGAGCGACGAACAGCCCCCCGCCAATCTCCTTACAGACGATGTTTCAGTCAGCGCTCTACCTACGCCCATCCCCGGTGAGACCCTGGTGTATTTTATCCCATCCGATAATGATGCCACCGCCACGGTGCTATTCCTATACAATACTGACGACAACGCTCACATCGTCGCCTTACGAGGGTTCAGTTATAATGGCGTGCTGGTATATTCGCTCAATATTAATGTTGGGGCCAATAGTTTTTTACGCTTAGCCAGCGACTCCATCGCCTCCGCCCCCCCGCCCAGTTGGGCCACCCCGGCTCCGATCATAACCAACTTTACCGATTTTACCTACTTTGCCAGCCTCTCGCTACCCAAGGGAGTGAAAGCCGAAGGCTACGTGCTTTTCAATCCTGGGACCGGCGTGGTGAATCCGCGCCAGGATCAGGGCGCTATTCCTCTCCGCTTCAGCACCGACCCCGATACCTTATTCTTGCCGAATATACAAAATAATAATTGATAAAGCCAAACGCTCAACACGGCATTATCTCCAGTTGTCATGTTGCCGCTGCTACGCTAATTCTGGTAAGCTGGATGCGGATAAATCAAAACACCATACTATTTTTCAATCTATGCATAATCCAATCAAGCAACAGAGATTAACCTTCGGGGTTATAATACTATCTTCAATTATTGTGGTTGCCGCTCTGTACGCCGGGAAAACGTTTTTTCAATCTCAGCAACAGCGAGAAATTGAAACACGCGCCGTTGCGTCCACAGTTAGTGCGGAAATGATTGCCAACCATTATGAGAAAGGGATAGCCTATACCAATATTGGCCGCTGGAATGAGGCAAAAAAGGAACTTGAACTGGTTTTTGAAACGGACCCGAATTATAAAGACGTGCAGCAACAACTTATACGGGTATATGATGGCCCTCTAACAGAAGCTCAAATACAAACCCTTTATCAAGAGGTAAAGCTCCCCTCTTCAAAATGATGACCTACATCTTTTATAGCCATTTATCCGCCTTCGGTGTCGATGTACCGGCAGTCGCACAGAGGCGTGACTGCTTAGAAACCTGAGTTCAATAATTAAAGTCGAGTATGTCATTTCGTAGCCGAAGGCGGAGAAATCTCTCAGACATTGCAAAAAATGAAGCATTCACCGGGTAAAAATGGGTGTTGTGGCTTCAGGTAGCTCTGCATAAAACCGTGGTG
>JAGRCC010000009.1 GCA_020433785.1 Anaerolineae bacterium | reverse complement strand
TCTACAAGAACATCAAGCTGCAAGGCTATGGCCCTGATGTGACAAGCATCGATGGCCGCTTCCTGGGCTTTGGCGCCGGTGCCGTCTTTGATATCGATGCCTGGGAGGCAAAGATGGCCGCCATTAACCCCGTAGGACCGCAAGCCGGTGGCCTGGTTCCGATTGGACAGGTGGTCACCGTGGTGGCCACATCGAGCGGCACCCATAACAATAACAACTTCCCAACCCAAATCGACGGTTTCACTATCATCGGCGGCGACTCGGCCCGTGCCGGTAATTCGGCTGCGCCGTCTCAAGGTGGCGGCATCTACGCTCACGCCCGGGCTAGACGCCTGGTGGTCAGCAACAACCTCATCCAGGCTAACGCTGGCAACGCCGGCGGCGGCATCATTTTAGGCCAGGCCTACGTTGGAAATAACTTCAATCAGGATATTCGCATCCACCATAATCGGGTCCTCAATAACGGTGGCCTGATTCTGGCGGGCGGCATCGCTATCTTCAACAATGCAGACCGCTACGAGATCGACCACAACGTCATCTGCGGTAATCAGTCGGCCGAGTATGGCGGCGGCATCTCTCATTTTGGGTTGAGCGACGGTGGACAAATCCACGACAACCAGATTGTCTTCAACTCGGCCTTTGACGAAGGCGGCGGGATTATGATCGCCGGCGAACTGCCGATCCAGCCCGACTCGTTGTCAGCCGGTTCCGGTGACGTGACCATCGAGCGCAACCTCATCCAGCACAATCTCAGCAACGACGATGGCGGCGGCATTCGCTTGCTCATGCCGGTCGATGGTCAAGTACGTATCGTCAATAACATGATTGTCAATAATCTGGCGACTGATGTTGGCGGCGGTATGGCTCTTGACGACGCGCTCAATGTTGAGATCGTCAACAACACCGTGGCCCGCAACGTCTCCACCGCCACAGCCGAGGACGCCGACCGCTTAACCTGCGGCCCACCGGCTCTGGGCAGCTGCCCGCACGTAGCCGGTATCGCCAGCCAGCCTCACAGCGCGGCCTTATTGGATCGCAACCCGACACCGCCGACCGACTTCAGTGATCCGCTGATGTTCAATAACGTGATCTGGGAAAACCAGGCATGGTACTTGAACAATGGGGCGGATCCAATGCATCCGCTATCGCCAGATGGGATGATCGATCTGGAGGTATACTTGCCCGTTGCGCCGGAAACAATGAGTCCTCACTATTCACTGTTAACGGCGGACTACGACGGCTGTACGAGCGGCGGTAATAACTGCCTCATCGGTAGCCCGAACCTGGTGACGCCCATCGACCTTAACTTCCATGCGCTGCCGCTGTTGGGAGCGCCGGCGTTCATCGGGGTAGCTATTTCGGCGACGCCCGCCGACAATCAGGGCGACTACCATCTGAACACCGGATCACTGGCCATCAATGCCGGTGCGGCCAGCTTTGGCGGGGTCAACGCCCCGGCGGTTGACTTTGAAATGGATACTCGAAGTACCCCCCCCGATATGAGCGCGGACGAATTCATACCTTAATCACACCGAGCTAAGGCTCTGTCCACCCTCCCCCGGCCAATAAGCCAGGGGGAGGGTGGACGCAATGAAAGGAACAAGCGGTGCAAGAGACGATGAACAACAAATGTAACCTTACGCAAGACACGACCGGAGGTAGAGAGCATGACTGAAAAACGAACACCACGCCGCGTCAGCCGGCGTGATATCTTAAAACTGGGCGGCAGCGGTGCGCTGCTGGCCTTAATGGGCGGCAGCGGCCTGAACAAATTGCTGCACCAAGACATGCCGGTAGCGGCGGCAGCGCCGGCGCCCCAGCCGGCCCTCCAGACCACCCCGGTGGACATTCGCCTGCTGGCAACCGATGGCTGGATGTCTTTTCCGGGTCGTCGCCGGGCCAACGACAAGGGTATCTATGTTTTCGGCTTCCGCCCTGTGGCAGCCAATGAAACCTACGCCAAGATCGACAAACTGATCCAAAAATACAAGGGGAAGGTCACCTGGCCCGCCCCTACCCTGGCTATCTCCAAGGATGTTGATCTGTATATCGCCATGACCAACCTGGGCTTCGTGCAGCGGCCCGATCTGGACGACTCCCACACAGTTCACTGGCACGGCTTCCGTAACCCCAACGCCGTTTTCGATGGGGTACCGGAAGTGTCGATCGCGGTGCCGCTGGGCCGGGACTTCCCTTACTACTACAAACCTCGTGACGAGGGCACCTATATGTATCACTGCCATTTTGAGGATGTGGAACACGTGCAGATGGGGATGGACGGCATCGTCTACATCGAGTCCTACACTCCCGGCTACGTCTATGATCTCTCCGACGGGTCGCCCGCTCTTGACACGGCCTTCGACCGGCAGTTCACCTTTATGCTCAACGAGATCTACAGCCACGCTCACGACAACCTGGAAAACGTTCAGGAGAATGTTTGGTCGGACTACAAAGCCGACTATTGGGTTATGAACGGCCGCTCTTATCCGGATACTCTCATCCGCGATCAAGAGCTGTCCAGCACAGACTTTGGGCTGGGAGGCGGGCTCTATTCACAGCCGATCTCGTCTCTGGTTCAGGCCAATGCCGGTGATCGGGTCTTGCTGCGCATCGCCAGCCTGGGGTATGAACAACACGTCATGCAACTGCCGGGCATCCCGATGACGGTCGTCGGGCAGGACGCCTCCTACCTGGGGGACAACAGTTATGTGACCCATAGCCTCTATCTGGGAGCGGGTGAAGCCCGCGATGTGCTGTTTACTGCGCCGCCTTACCAGGCTAGTTTGGCTTTGAGCGACGCCGTAGGTAAATACAACCGCTACTGGTTCCGAAATCGGAGCGCCCAGCGGCTGATCAATGGCGACCAACCGGGTTTGGGCGGTATGTTGACCGAGGTACGCGTTTACCCCGCCGGTACTCTGGGAACCCAAACCGGGCCCAACAAGACGCTTTGAAAGGAGAAACAGACAATGATGGCAAAATCACGGCATAAACTAATGGGGATGGGTCTCCTATTGGGCGCGGTGGCGCTCATCATGGGTTGGGCCTTTCATGGTGTGCCCAGCCTGCAAGCCGCGGCCGGATCGACCACGATGGAGTGTACGACCGGCACCAGCTTCGATCTACAGGCTACCGAAGGCTACATCGATACGCCGGACGGAAATAGCGTTTATATGTGGGGCTTCGCCGAGAATCCCGGCACGTTCCAGATGCCCGGTCCGGTGCTATGCGTGACTGAAGGCGTCACGGTCACCATCAATCTGACCAACAATCTGACCAACAACCTGACCGCCGAGCCGGTCTCCATTGTCTTCCCCGGACAAACGGGTGTGACGGCGACGGGTGGTTCAGCCGGTCTGCTGGCCGTCGAAGCCGCTCCTGGTGATACGGTTCAGTATTCCTTTTTCGCTGGCGAACCGGGTACCTACCTCTACGAGAGCGGTTCAAACGCCCACAAGCAGGTACAAATGGGATTGTACGGTGTTATCGTGGTGCGGCCGGCTTTGGGGGACAACTACGCCTACAACGACCCGACCACCCAGTTCGATCCCGACCGGGAGTACCTGCTGGTCATGCACGAGATCGACCCCGATCTCCATCAGGCGGTCGAATTTGGGCTACCATATAACATCACCGCCCGACACGACCGCTACTGGACCATCAACGGCCGGGGCGCGGTGGACACCTTTTTGGACAACCACGTCGCTTGGCTGCCTCACCAACCTTACAGCGCCATGGTACAAATTGAAGCAGACGCGGCAGATCCGGCGCTAATCCGCTACGCTAACGCCGGTACGGTCAACCATCCCTTCCACCCCCACGGTAACACCATGAAGGTTGTCGGCCGCGACGGACGCTCTTTGGGATCTGCCACGTTCGATAATTTCACCACTACCATTGGCGCAGGCCAGACTTATGACCTGCTATTCCGCTGGGACAATGTTGAAGACTGGACACCAGGTTCCAACGGCAATGTTCCGGATAGCACCAAATTCCCCTTTCCCAACTTGGGCAATCTGACCTTCAAGGACGACGTGTCGTTCTACAGTGGCGATAAGCATCTGGGCTTGAAAGGAGAACTACCGACCGGTGTGACCTCGTTCAACCAGTGCGGCGAGTTCTACTTCCCCTGGCACAGCCACGCTCTCCATGAGATTCAAAACTGGGACGAAGGCTTTGGTGGCATGTTAACCCTGGTACGGGTAGACCCGCCGGGCGGCTGCCACTGATGGTAACGATCAGACAAAGCAAATGATAAAGGAGAAAAAACGATGCGTACAAGAATGACGAAACTGATCGAGTTGGGTGTCGTCCTGGTGGCCATAGCGTTGTTACTGGCCAATTCCACGGTGCAAGCAAAAACGCCGACCCCGGCGACCGATCAACTTATTCAAAATGCCCCGGCGCACCCTCAACCGCCACCAATCGAGGTCGGGCTTCAGCCGGCTGTACCGGCTGCTGCCAGTGTGGTGTTCAATCTGTGCGCCAGCGATGGTTCGATCACCTTGCCGGACAGTAGTACAGTAAACGTCTGGGGATTTGTGGATACAGACGGCGCCCCCTGTACCACCGGTTTGGTAGATTCACTGCCGGGTCCGGAACTGCGGGCCAGCCACGGCGATAGCGTGACCATCAACCTAACCAACGCGCTGGCGGAAAATGTCTCGATCATGATCCCCGGCCAGAGTCTAGCCGCCACTGGAGGAACGTCCGGTTTATTTGCTGCTGAGGCAGCCGCAAGTGGGGGGAGCGTGAGCTACAGCTTTACCGCCCAAGAGGGCTCATATCTGTACGAGAGTGGCACAAACGCTGGCATCCAAGTCGCCATGGGGTTGTACGGTGCGCTGATCGTCAACTCGACGACTCCCGGGCAAGCGTATGGCAACGCTTTCGACCAGGAAGCGGTCCTCCTCCTCAGCGAGATTGACCCGGCGCTAAACGCAAATCCAGAGGGATTCAAGCTGCTCAACTACCACCCCACATATTGGCTAATCAATGGAGCAGGCTATCCTGACATCGCCTCGATCGTAGCCAATCCCGGAGACCGCATCCTGCTACGCTACCTGAATGCCGGCTTCGATTATCCCTCGATGACCCTTTTGGGCGCTTACCAGGAGGTGATCGCCAAGGAGGGCTTTGAGCTGAACCACTCGTTCGATGCCGTAGCTGAGATCATCCCGGCCGGCACCACCGCCGACATGATTGTTAACACAAACGGCCTGAATGGATCACTGCCCTTGTACAACCGTAACATGTACCTCACCAACGGCGACGCCTACCCCGGCGGGATGTTAACTTTTATTGAAGTAGGTACTGTAACCGCAACCTATGGTGTCACCGTTAACCCGGCTTCCGACGCTCAATCGGGTGCCCAGGACAGTGTGGTTTCCTATAACCTCAATGTAACTAATGATAGCAATGTGGCCGATACCTTCAATGTGACTGTCGGCGGAAATACCTGGGCAACTTCCACCCCGCCCCCTGTTGGGCCGCTGGCGGCAGGCGAAACGGTCCAGATCACGGTCGATGTGACCATCCCTGCCGGAGCCATTGATGGGGAGAGTGATACTGCGACAGTAACCGTTACCTCCCAGGCTAGCGTCTCCACCTTCGCCTCGTCCAGCCTGACCACCACCGCTATAACTCCAATCTATGATGTCTCTGTTGCACCGGCGTCTGGCGCTCAGTCGAGTGCTCCGGGCGATGTGGTTGCCTACAGCCTGGATGTGACCAATAACGGTAATGTAGTTGATACCTTCGATGTGAGTGTCGGCGGAAATATCTGGACAACTTCCGCCCCGACCCCTGTTGGGCCACTGACGCCAGGCGAAACGGCCCAAATCAACGTAGTGGTGACCATCCCCGCCGAAGCTGCTAATGGTAGCAGTGATACGGCTACCGTGACCGCCACCTCCCAGGCCAGCGCCTCCACCTTCGCCTCGTCTAACTTGACCACTACGGCAGTAACGCCAGTCTATGCGGTCTCCGTTGCCCCGACTACTGACGCTCAATCAGGTGTTCCGGACGATGTGGTTGCCTACAACCTGGATGTGACCAATGATGGCAATATGACCGAAACCTTTGATGTGACTGTCAGTGGAAATGCCTGGGACACCTCAGCCCCGTTAACGGTTGGACCGCTGGCCCCCGGCGAAACGGCTCAGATCACCGTCGATGTGACTGTCTCTAGTGGAGCCAATAATGGTGATAGTGATACAGCCACCGTGACCGTCACCTCTCAGGTAGACACCAACCAGTCCGCGTCATCTGACTTGACCACGACCGCTTCGGTGGCCGCTGTCTACGGCGTCTCCGTTGCCCCGACTATTGATGCTCAGTCGGGTGCTCCGAACGATGTGGTTGCCTACAACCTGGATGTGACCAATGATGGCAATGTGGCCGAAACCTTTGATGTGACTGTCAGTGGAAATACCTGGGACACCTCAGCCCCGTTAACGGTTGGACCGCTGGCCCCAGGCGAAACGGCCCAAATCAACGTCGAAGTGACCATCCCTGGTGGAGCCAGTGAGAACGATAGTGATACAGCCACCGTGACTGTTACCTCTCAAGTAGACACCAACCAGTCCGCGTCATCTGACTTGACCACGACCGCTACCGCTGCCGTTGTTTACGGTGTTTCAATTGCTCCGGCTACCGACTCGCAGACCAATACTCCGGGAACGGTGGTTTCCTACAACCTGGATGTGACCAATGACGGTAATGGGTCAGATACCTTCAATGTGAGTGTCGACGGAAATGGTTGGACGACCTCAGCCCCGGCAACAGTTGGATCGCTGGCGGCAGGCGAAACGGCCCAGATCACCGTCGATGTGACTATCCCTGCCGGTGCTAATGATGGTGATAGTAATGTAACGACGGTGACCGTTACCTCGCAGGACAATACCACGTCCGCCTCGTCTAACTTGACTACCCATGTCGTCAACACCATCCACGTCGGCGACCTGGATGATACTTCCACCCCCCCGGCAAATGGTCCGAATTGGAATGCCCGGGTGGTTGTCACGGTGCATGATGTGGGTCACAATCCTGTCAACGGGGCTACGGTCACGGTCAACGCTATACGAGTTCGTAAGTCGAACGGCTCCCAGGCTACATCAACGTTAACGTGTAGCACGAATGCCAGCGGTCAGTGCAGTGTGACCCAGGCGGTCAACTCGAACCAGTTCGAAAATGACGTCACCTTCAATGTGATCAGTGTGAGCAGCCCGACACCTTACGACTCCGGAGACAACCACGATCCGGATGGCGGCAGTGACGGCATTACCATCGTTGTCGCAAACCCAGGCTAATTAGCCGCTACTGAATTAGTATTCTCCATCTCAGCCGGGCTCTCACCCGGCTGGAGTAGGGACAGGTCTGAGACCTGTCCCTACTCACTACTCAAAAAGTCCATAAACTCTAACTAAGGACAAAATCAATGGAAAATAGTTTAACCAAAAAAGCTAATACCTTTCCGGATTTGTGGGGGCTAATTTTACTGGTAAGTCTGGCCGCCGTTTTGATTATCCTGGCTGTATGGATGATCATCTCGCAATTTGGACCGGGTAGCGGTTGGGAGCAAAACCGGCAAGCTCTGGCCCAAGCCGCCTTTGAAGAAGAAACCGGTATCCGGGTTCTCCGCGTCGCGATGACAGCCGGCGGCGGTATGATTGACTTGCAATACCAGGTCGTCGATCCGGATAAAGCCTTGATTGTGCATGATGATGATAATCCACCGGCCTTGATCGAAGAGTCTACCAATTGGCTTTTCGCTACACCGTTTCACGACCATGCTTTCCGCGAACTCCACACGGCTGTGACCTACCACGAACTGATTACCAACGGCGATGGACTATTAAACCGTGGCAGCACCGTGACCCTAACCGTTGGAGAGGCGCGGCTGGAGCATGTACGGGTGCAATGACTACGGATCATTTTTGATAGAAGATCATCAAAGGAGATGATTTCATGAAACAACTCACACAACCTGGCTTTGCAGGCAGACGCCGGGGGGTGATGGTCTTAGGAATCATATTGTTGGCCCCAACTCTATTAGCTGCCGCTTTCCTCACCATAGCTCCGATCGTAAATGGAGCCATAACTGACGAACCGGCCAATGTCGAGTTCGCCGCCGGCTTGGACAAAAATCTGGCGATGCCCGATCAGACTTCAGCCGCTGATACGCTAACTTCCAGTGATAACTTTGATTGGCCCCTCGACCAGATGGTTGCCGGCATCGGAATTTTACTGTTGGTCATGATGGGTCTCCCTCTAGGCCACCGGTTAATAAAAAACAAGTAGCGCTTGATGTTGCGCTGCCGGTCGTTCTCTGGCGATAGCTGGCACTGACAATATGCCTCAATAGAAAAGGGTGATGACATGAAACAATTTATGACAGCACGTATTCAATCTTATGGACAAAAAAGTTTGGCAGCGCTGGGGATGGCCGTCCTCACGGTAATGTTACTGGTCGTTGCAGCTAAAGCCCATGCTTTGTTGATCAAATCAGAGCCTGACCGTGACGCTGTATTAAAGCAAACGCCGCATCAAATAAGCGCCTGGTTCAGCCAGGAACTGGAAACCAAGTTAAGCAGCATGCAGGTTTTCGATCTCCAAGGAAATCAGGTTGATAGTGGCGATGGGAGCGTAGACCTCACCGATCCGGACCATGCTTTAATGATCGTTAGCCTGCCGGAGTCGCTCCCGAATGGGACCTACATTGTTGGTTGGACGGCGGTCAGTGCCGACGATGGCGATACCACCGAAGGCGAGTTCTCTTTTGACGTGACCAACAGTGGAGCGGCAACAAGCCCGGTTTTGGTGACCAGCCAATCACCTATCGGCAACGAATCCGATTTTCCCCTGGGCGAATTGATCATTGCCATTGGATTTCTTGTGGTAATTCTGGCCGGCCTATTGCTCTATCCGCAGCTAGCTCGGAGTCGTTAAACCGTTTAATTATGAATGTAATGGTCAAAATATGATGATAAGATTTCGGTCAGTAAAAGCAAGGTCCCTATGGCTTACGGCTGTGTCCCTGGCCATCTTGATGATCGTTCAGCTTACGCCAGCGGTACAGGCGCATGCTAATTTGCTCCGGTCTGATCCAACGGATGGTGCTAATTTAACCGAATCGCCCCCCGAAATACATCTCTGGTTTGATGAGGCCATCTCATCGCAGTTTAGCTCGGCCCAACTCTTCGACGTCAAAAGCCAACCTGTTGAGTCCATCCAAATCAGCGCCGATCCGGCCGATCCCACGCTCCTGACCTTGACTCTGCCCGAATTGCCGCCAGGAGTATACAGTGTGCTTTGGAAGGTACTGTCTGAGACCGATGGGCATTTCAGCCAGGGCCTATTGGTCTTCGGCGTGGGCACGGAGGTCGATTTGGAGGCAACCGGTGTCGCCGTAACCAAGACCGCGTTTCCACCACTGCCCGAAGTTATGCTGCGTTGGTTCAATTTCAGCCTGCTGGCCGGGCTAGTTGGCGCTATAGCCATGGTCTATTTGGTCCTGGCTCCGGTTGGACAGCGAACCGGCAGAGAACCGTCGGTAACGAAGATTCGGCGCACAGCGCAGCAGCGAATACTTGGATGGGCTAGTTGGTGTGCCGGTTTGGCGCTGATAGTAGGCTTGGAACAGCTTATCTGGCAGACAGTCACCTTACAGGCTACGCTGCCGGCAGGCGCATCGTTCTGGAGTGTGGGCTGGCAAATCCTCAGCGGGACGCGCTGGGGGAGCTTATGGTTGGTTCGCCAGAGCATCCTGCTGGGTTTAACCGGTCTCTCATTGTGGCTGTATCAGGCTACCCGCAAGCCTACAGAGCAAGAACGTGAAGGGATAACGTCTCCCTCACTCTCGCGTGTTCCGGCTCTATTAGCCGGCCTGTTATTGTTGACTTTGGTAACGGTGCAGGCGCTCACCAGCCATGCCACGGCGTTGACGCCCAACACAGCCTTGGCTTTAGTCGTCGATGCGGTGCATTTGTTGGCAGCCAGCTTGTGGGTGGGCGGCTTACTGGCCCTGGCTGTGGGGCTATTACCGCTGCTCCACCGCCGAGATGGCCGGGCCGAATTGCCCACTTTGGTAAAACTTGGCTGGCGACCGTTTAGCCGGGTCGCCGCGTTGAGTGTGGGGCTGCTGGTGGCCACCGGGCTGTACAGTACCGGCCGGCAGATTGCCTCGATCGATGCCATGATCACAACCCTGTATGGACAGGCTCTATTGGGAAAAATCACCCTGATGTTGTTGGTCGGTGCTGTGGGGTTGCTCAACTCGATGCTGATCCACCC
>JAGRCC010000797.1 GCA_020433785.1 Anaerolineae bacterium | reverse complement strand
GCTCGACACCACCTGGCCGCCTTATCCCGCTCCGTACCGGCCGAGACCTTCACCGCTTTAGTCGAAAAGGGCCGGTCTGCCTCATGGGAAGCCCTCACCGAGGCAGCCCTGGCAGCCATTTGAGTCTTCTGCGTTCCTTGCGTTTTGTTTTTAACGCTAAAGTCGCAACAGCCGCTAAAGCCGCTAAAGGGTTTTATTATAATAACGCTTGCGTCTTTTGCGTCGCTTGCGTTTCATTTTTAACGCTATAGCCGCAACAGCCGCTAATGTCGCAAACGGTTTTTTATATTTTCTTTTGCGTCCCTTGCGCCTTTAGCGCCTTTAGCGTTAAATTTTTTGGTTCCGACTCGTCCGGGTTGTGGCTCTATCACGAACCTCATAGTGATCAAGCGCGCACATCATAGTGATCAACGGCGACTCACATAGTGATCAAGCGCGTACCTCATAGTGATCGGCGGCGACTCTCTATGAGGTACGGCTACACTTCAGTAAAGCGCACTATAGCTCCCCTATGATCCGGCGGCAACCCCGCCGAAACCGCCGGCCATCAAGGGGAACTACGCCGCTGTCGCCAGCCGATCCCCCCAGCGTGATCAAGCGTCGTCCGGCAGTCGCAGCGAATGGACCCTGCATGAAAAAAGGCGAAGGAATGAAGAGTTACAGCCTCCACCGATTAACCACAGCCTAAAAAAGCCAAGCACTTACCTCTCCGGCAATCCCGCCGCAAGGCCGGCGCAGCGGCGTCTTGCGAAGCCGCCGAGCTATCCCCTGCCGTCGAAATCACCGGCGCGCTCAGGTTGTTGCTTTCGTTGCCTTCTTTGACATTGCCGTAACTCGTATTGTGATTAACCGAATCGACGTAGACGTAGACCGTCGCGCCGGCCGGGAAGCTAGCGCTGCTGTCGGGCGGGCCAAAGTAGTAGGCGTCGCCCATGGTCAGGGTCAGGCTTTCGCCCGGCGCGAGAGGTTTGGTCACGCCCCACACGGCTCCGGCCGGGGCGATGGTGTTCCAAGGCCGGTTCTGGGTGGGTTACAGTCGTCACCGTTTTTTCACCTTTTCAAAGGCTACCTGTCAATTTCTTCTACGATACGCCCCAGAGCCTTATAGCGCTCGATCCACAGGCGTACCAACTCGACTTTGTATTCATATCGGGGCGGCTGCCCGGCCAGTTCCCGGATGATATCTCGTTCAACCAGGCGCCGTAACGTCTCTGTCACAGCTTGACCATCTCTGGTGATCCCCCGTTCGGCCAGCAGTTCGATTACCTGGATGGCTGTTACCGTCGGCTCCCGGCTTAGCAGCCGGGTCAAGGTGGACAGGATCAACTGCTCCGTCGGAGTGGATTGCTCCCACAAGAAGGCGAAGTGGGCTTCGCCGAGTTCGACCATTTCATCCAGGACGCTGTTCACATCCCGGATGGTGAGATAGCCTCGCTGTTCTCGATTGGCGTGATTGACCAGCCCGTGGCAGGTGAGTTGCAAAAAGTAGGGATGACCGGCCGTGACCCGCACTATTTTATCCAGGGCCAAATCGTCGTAGATGAGGCCATATTCGGCCACCGGCTCGGTAATAAGGGAGCGGGCGGCCATCTCACTCAAGAAAACAACGTGCTTGTAGAGCGCAATATTGAAGAAGACCGACCAGTAGTCGGTGCTGAGCGCCTCCAGACGATGAGTGCCGACAAAAATGAACCCCAACTTGCTGTTGTGCTGCATCAAATGGCGCAAGAAGGGAAAGATGGTCGGCTCCAGCTTGCCTGAGGTCACGCGCATCTCCAACTCCTCGAATTCGTCGAACAGGAATAGCAGTTGCCGCTCGCCAATGGCCTCGAATATGAGCGGCAGGAAGGTCCGCTCAAAGGCGCCGCTGGGTCGCTCCTCGAAATCTGCCGGCTCCGGCTCCTCGATTGCAAGGCCTTGATCGTTCAACGCATCGACGATAGCCAGGGCAACATCGTAGAAGAAATGCGCCATCCCGGGATCGATGCCCAGGGATTGGCCGTCAAGATAGACCGGCAGGTATTCCTCACCCAGCCGGGTGGAAAGTTGTTGCAAGAATGAGGTCTTGCCCATCCTGCGCTGGCCGATGAGGACCAGGATATTCTGCCGGGTCAGCCCGGCCAGGTTTTGCCCCACAAACTCAAACAGGTCAGCCCGGCCAAAGAAGATAGGCGAGCCGGGCGCCAGGGGGGTGCCGGGCGCGTAAGGATTGGGCAGCGACCGGAACGGGGTAGTGGGGCGCAGCCGTTGAACGATATCGGCAAAGGCCAGGGTTTTACCGCTGCGCTCTTGGTCATCAAAGGTAATATTGAACTCGGCCCGGAACTGCTCCACCGAGGCGGCGGCTGAAATGGGCAGTTCAACCATGGCCGAACGCCCCGCAGCCAGCACATCGAGGCGAGCCGTGCCGTTGCCGACAGCAAAGGGCTGATCGGACCCGAGGCTAACGGTCACGTTAGAGGCCGGGCTGTGTCCGGTGTTGGTTAATTCCAGCGACAGGCTGGCTTGGTCGAGCCTCAGCAGACGGCGGGTCTTAAGGGTGGCCTCGATCTGGGCCCGGCCCTGCAAATCTTGCAAGGCATTATTGACCGCCAACAGCCAGTTGGCAGCGATACGGGCCAGAATGTTTCCTTCCGGCTGCCCCATGTTCGCTCTGAACTCGCGCTCAAGGCGGCCCAATGCTTCCAAGGCTTGACCCAAATAGGCCGTTTTGTCGGCAAAGGCCTCGACGCGTTGAAAATTGCTCAGGGTCTTAATCACCGCATTCAAGTCGTTCAACGCCTGGCCGAGTTTGGCGTCAGGTCTTGTCGAAAACTCATGAAAGCGAACCGATAGGGCAACGATTCGATTGACCGTATTGGCCTCCAGCGCCCGCCGAAACCAATCAAACCTATCGATGACCCTGGTCTTTTGTTCGTCAGATGGACCATCAAGCCGGCGGATGGCGTCGACGATCGCCCGTAAATCTTCAGCGGTGATTTCAGGCCGGGCCAGCAGCAGATTGTACCCCTCGCTCAGATCGGCAACAGCCGTCTCTCCGGCTTCACGGGCCGCACCAGACAGATAAGGTAAGATCGACGGGTTATCATGGGTCAGAGTTTGGAGGGTGGTCAGGGTTTTATCGGGCTGGGCTTTGAGTTGCTTGAGCAGCGCTTCGCCCTGACCGGCCGGCGAACGCCGGTAAATTCGCTGGCGGCGATAGAGAACCCACCCCAACGCGGGAACCAGCAACATCAACGTCCCCAGCCCCACCCGCTGTCCGTAATAGAGATACCAGGGTGTGGTCGGGATGTTAAAGGGGCCGGACACCTCAGAGGTGCTGATTTGCTGATCGCCAAATTCATAGACAAAGCGAAAACGGCTTTCTTGGCCAGCGTCCCAAATATCGAAGGGTTCGGTTAATCCCCAAACGAGACCGCCCCGCGTCTGCCCCACCTCCAGTGACTGGGCTGCTTGCGCCAGCCAATCATTGGCCGACGGGTCCCATATCTCCAAAGTCACCGGCACGGCATCCGCCTCCGGGTCGATTACCTCCACGCTATAGGCATAACCGTCGCGGGTTTCGGCCAGGTCGGGCCGGGGCAGCAAGGGCGGCTGGTCCAGAGTCAGGCCAAAAAG
The DNA here is from genome assembly GCA_020433785.1 of Anaerolineae bacterium. The sequence goes on along the minus strand of JAGRCC010000797.1, from coordinate 6,826 downwards.
GTGGACCCGCCCCGCGTCTGTGCCAACCGCAATTTCGATGACATCATCGTTATTCAAATCACCCGTGGCCAGACTAACCGCCCTACCGTCCACTACCCCTTGCCAGACAACGCCATCATCGGATACCAAGCTGACCTTGTTATCATCCCTAGAGGTCATGGCCAAGACCGGGCCAACTTGAATCCTATCGGGCGCTTCGCCAAGTTCGTAGGCTAAGGTTGGCCCACCATCACCCAAGTCGAAAACCTGGCCCCCAGCGGTAACCGCCAAGTCCCGGTCGATGCTTAGTATTTCGGCTCCCAAATCTACCTTGTCAAGGGTGTCACCTTCGGTCGTCAGGTAGTAGAGGTGTCCACCGGCTGTACCGGCCAGAATTAGTCCACCGGCGCTCCCTACGGCCGTCACCGGGTCGGCCAACTCAACCTGCCAACGTTCTTCTCCCTGGCTATCGAGTAGTCTAACCCAGCCATCAGGCAAACGGCCTCCGACGATAATTTCAGCCCGGTTGTCGCCATCCACATCGGCGCCGGCCAGTCCGGAGATGATTCCGCTCTTTTGGGGGGTGGCCCAGAGTGGCTGATCACCGTCCAACAGGTAGACCTTGCCGCTCATGCCGGTGGTGGCTACCGCCAACCCGCGTTGACCATCGCCATCCACATCGGCCGCGCTGAGGCCAAATAAGGGCACCTCCAGGTCCACCTGCGATTGAATCTGGCCCTCATTATCCAGGATATAAAGCCAACCTTCCTTAGAAGCGACCACCACTTCACCATGGCCATCGTTGTCAAGATCATTCAGGTAGAGGTTGCTTACGGTCAATCCAAGCCGGGGCGATGCCCATTGTTCTTTATACACAACCTGATTGGAAGCCCCAAACACCGTAACCCCGGCCTCGGTACCCACGATGATTTCGCCCCCACCGGCGCCGTCCAAATCGGCATAGGCCACTGCACCCGTTGTCTTCGGGTTGAGGGGACCGGCAAATGTAGCCAGGCTGGGCAAGCGGTACGTTCCCAGGCGCCGGCCCGTGCCATCCAGCAAGTAAAACTGCTGCTGGCCCTCGGCTATGACCACCAGTTCGGCTACCCCATCCGCATTGATGTCGCCGGCGACTAACCGGGCCTGGCTTGAGATATCCTCCAAGGGGTGTTGCCAAAGTTGATTGCCCTGCCCATCAAAGACGTGGGCGACCGTCGCCGGAGCGGCGGCGATGACCACAATTTCCATCCGGCCGTCGCCATCTAAATCCTGGACCAAGAGTTGGCCAGGCTCCGGCTTAGCCGTGATATTCTGGGCGGAAATAGCCGGCTGCTGCCAGATCGGGTTGCCCTTGTTGTCGAACAAAAACATCTCCCAGGTCGTGTTCAGGACGACCACTTCAGCCTGCCCGTCACCATCCACATCACCCACCTGCACCAGCCCCACCTCGCCGTCAATATCCTTTTGCCAGACCCGATGCCCCGTATCATCCAAAACGGAGATTTGGCTGCCACCGGCAGGGCTGGGCACTATCTCCAGTTTTTCATCCCCGTCGGTATCCCCAACCCAAAAGTCCACAGATGAAAGGTCAAGCGCAAAGTCACCGGGATGGTAGGTATTGCGTACCCAACTCACAATGTTTACCGAATTTTGTGACCCAAGCAATATCTCACGCTGCCCATCCCCATCCATATCAACGGCAACAGCCGCTATCGTGGAAGCAGACCCTCGCCACTCATACGTCCAAACAGGTCGCTCCGCGTCGCTGAGGATAACATCGTGAAAGGCTCCCCCGACATAAATCTCGTCGGTCTGTTCGTCACTATCCAAATTGTCCACCAGGACGTCAAGCACAACCCCCTCTTTCTCATAGCTCCAGGCTAAAGCGCCATCATTCTCCAAGACGTAGATCACACTATCGACGGTGGCCGCCACAATTTCCTGCTCCCCGTCGCCGTCGATATCGCCGGTTTCGATGTGGGTCACCGGGGCGTCGGTGCGAAAGGTCCAGTATGGATCGAGGACGATGCCATCCTGAGCGTGGGCCAAGGATATTTGGCTAGCGGCGGCCAATAAGACCATTAAGTTGAGCAGACGTTTGATGGTTTTGGTCATAATTGTTTTCCCCGTTATGATGTTAATATCATACCACGACCAACCGAATAAAAGAGAGAGTATTTAGGAAGTCCCACAGTCTCGGTTGAGACGACAACGACAATGAAAATTTATTGAAGTAACAAAGCTTGCTTTGTCATCAAAATTGGGATCAAAGTAATTGAAATTAAATAAATAATCGGACGACCGTGCCCCCGACGTCCACCGGTGATAAATCAACCGGGCTAGTAAGCAACACCCGCTCAAGCGAGTTTGAAAATCGCGTCTTTAGCGGGCGCTGTTCATAGCCGGGCCGATTTATCGCCCGGCGAGCGTGGTGGGAGAGCCACTCCGAGTTGTCCATTTGTTTTCTTTAACTTCATAACTTTGATGCTCTGGGTCTGTATTTTCAAGGGAGTCCGGCAGAAGCTCCGCAACAGCAACGACAGGTCGCTCCGCTTCTCTACAACATCCCCGCAATTATGGGCAGTCTATCTTGCCGACGCCATTGGCCTTCTGTAGCTTGATCGCCATCTCACCGTTCGGGAGAGGCTGAGTCTCGTAGCGCCCCACCACGGATTGGCCCTCAGTCGATGATGCCGGCCATATAGTTGAGACGTCCCCACTTGAAACAATTAAAGCCGTGTTTGAGAATAAATGACAAGCGTCGCTTTTGAATTTAATCGCTACCTGGCCGTTCGGTAAAGGTTGGGCCTCGTAGCTATCGATAATAGGCCGGCCGTGAGACGGTGAGGCTTGCCAGGCTCCTAGGGTATGACCGGCCGAGGTGATAAAGAGGGGGTAGGTCTTAACCGCAGAGGTCGTTGTATCGGCAACTTCGGTAGCCTCCATCACTGTGGTCTCTTCGGGAGCGACACCGCACCCCACCAACAAGATCAGCACGATGATGACGGCCACCGCCAACGCGGCTAACTTCATTCGATCAGATTTTTCTTCGCCGGTCAGACCGATTATTTTACCAAGCTTAAAGGTTGAAATAGGGCTGCACATAATTTTCTCCTGTTTTTGCTATGGCCAGAACAATGAATGGTTCTGTCCGGACGTCATTGATTAATTTTTGGTGGACCGCAAAGTTCAACAAGTGACAGTCACTTCGATTCGATAAATTGAGCTATGTAGGCCAAACGGACGCTCATTTGCAATGAATATGTGACTGTCACATTGCTAGCGTTGTGGTCATCTGATTTTTATTATTGACGTTCATTATTGGAACCATCATAACAGAGAAAGGCCAAGATAAGAGGGGATTTTGAGGGGTAAAATCGGGGCAGTACGGGGGATGAAATGGGGAAACAAGGGAGTTACCCCCGCCAGACATACCCCACCCCGCGCACATTCTCCAGCCGAGCGGCTTCGTCCCCCAACGCCCGGCGCAGGCTCTTGAGAACCGACTTCAACCGTTCGGGGTCTTCGATGTACTCGTCGCCCCAGACGGCTTGTTCCAGGGCTTCGGGGGGAATGATTTGCTCCGCTTGTTCAACTAAAGACAGCAGCACGCTATATTGGGTGGCCGTTAGATTGAGGGGCTGGCCACGCAGAAAAGCCTGGCGGCGGCTCTCGTCGATGGCGATAGGGCCAGCTTTGAGCAGCCCCGGAATCGGTTGGGCCTGGACAAAATCTCGAAAAGTGGATGATAGGTAATCGTAACCCTCATCGTGGCCAACAATCAAACAGCCCTGTTCCAACCGGCGAATGATATCCGGCTGGCTATCTTGCCATGCCGGCAAATTCGCCAGGACACGCTGCTCCGTGTCAGACAGGGTGCGCCAGTAATAGCCAAAATGCTCCTCGACTGAACTGTGGAACCGATGGCGTAGCTCTACGTGGTCATCATCTGTCAGCGCTGCTTTTCTAACCTGCCGTAGCTCGAACGCATGAAAGCCGGCAATCTGAAGAAAAAGGGGATGAGGCCCGACTAAATCCAGGATATGGTCGAGGGTCGCCGGTGCAAAGGTTATTTGTCCTCTAGCGCTTAGTCCGGTGAGCAGGCTACGGGCATCGGCCTCGGAGAAGAGGCTCAAGCGGATGCTGGCAAAAATGTTGAAGAAAGGGGAACTGAGGGTGCTGGCGTCGGCATAGGTCAGCGCTAACAAAGGCAGCTTAGAGGCCGTGATATAGGCAATGGGATATTTGGCGGCCAAGGCCCGCAGGCCGGAGAAAAAATCAGGGTCTAATTGGGGATTGCGGCTCATGCGTTCGAATTCATCAAGGAGGATAATGGGTTTCCAGCCTTGCCGGATCAATTGGCGTAAACTGCGCTCGAAGGCGCGATACGTGCTTGGCTGCGTATCAACCGCCAGTACCGATTGGTCTGTTTGCAGCTCTCTATCGGCCAGGGCGTCGCTGATTTCCTCCAGGAAAACCCGGTAGAGATCAGGTTGATCAAGGTTGCTCAGCCCGCTGCAATCAATGTAGACAAAGAGATGTTCCTGGGGATTTAGGCCGTGCCGGGTAAAAACCTCCGGGTCGAGAATGTGAAAAAGAAGCGAGGTTTTGCCAATCCGTCGCTGCCCAACCAGGGAGACACTCTGGCCATTGCCAAGCAGGGACAGCATCTGGCTCGTTTCATGTTTGCGCCCAAAAAAGTAGGCGCGGTTACGGACAGGGCCGCGGTGAAAGAAAGGATTTGTTATGGTCAACATCGTCGCTCCTGGCCCGGTTGAAATACCGGGGACTGCGCTGACTATAACCTACTTCCGTTCATTGACAATCGTTTAAGGATGAAGGCTGATGGTATAACTTTTCCAACAAACAAAGCGAAGCGTTTGGCGATGGGAAGAGGGTCATCGAGGCGAGGTGGGAGTAAGAAGCTATTTCAAGTATATCACAACTCGCCCCACCGCAAAAGGTTTGCAAGGAAATTAAATGTCGGATGGGAGATAAGAGATAAGCCTAAAAAACCCGACCACTTACCTCTCCGGCAGCCCGGCCCGCGAGGCCGGTGCGGCGATGTTTGGCGCAGCCGCCGCGCTATCCCCTGCCGTCGAAATCACCGGCGTGCTCAGGTTGTTGCTTTCGTTGCCTTCTTTGACATTGCCGTAACTCGTATTGTGATTAACCGAATCGACGTAGACGTAGACCGTCGCGCCGACCGGGAAGCTAGCACTGCTGTCGGGTGGGCCAAAATAGTAGGCGTCACCCATGGTCAGGGTCAGGCTTTCGCCCGGCGCTAGAGACTTGGTCACGCCCCACACAGCCCCGGCCGGGGCGATGGTGGGCCACGGTTTGTTCAGGGTCGGTTCTTGGGTGGGGTTGAAGTAGGCGTCCACCCAAAAACCGTCGGCTACCGCTTCGGTGCCGGCGTTGCGAAGGGTGATGGTCACCTGGCTGGCCGTGGCCGTCACCTCATCGACCACCAGATCGGGGCCGGAGGCCAACCCTTTGGTGATGAACGGCAGGTAGATACCGCCTTGGGTGATAGTAAAGGTGGCTGCCGGGGTGACATAGGCGCTGGCATTGCCGGCCGCGTCGTAGGCCCGTACCGTCCAGGTGTAGACGCCGTTGGCCAAATCGACCGTGGGCGTAAAGACCGACTCCATCACGGCGGCGGTCGTGATCGATTGCAGGCTGACGCTGTCGTTACTGGAGCTAATTAGCAGCGTGTAGCTGATCACGCCGCTAATATCATCCGTGAAGCCTTCCCACACAAAGGTCGGGCGTCGGGTAGCGGTGATGATGTCGGTCGGCGAAATCAGCCGGGCGGCAGTCAGGCTGGGCGGTGTGACATCGTCGATGGTGGCGAAACCGGCCGTCGCGCTGTCAAAGCTCAGGGCGTGGCTGGCGGTGGCGGTATTGAGAATGAACGTCCCATAGCCGGCGTCGGTATCGATGGTGGCCACCACCGTGTGGGTAACGACGGCGTTGGCCGTAATGACGCCCGTCCAGGTGAAATCCTGGCCGTCGAGCGCGGCCGGTAACATATCCGCAACCGTCACATTATCGGCGCTGCCGCCGCTGTTTGAAATGACCAGGGTGTACGTGACCGGGTCTCCGGGCCAGGCCGTCGTGCCCGACAGCGCCACAGTCTTGGCGATGTCCAGGTTGGGGGCCGAGTCGTTATCGGTGATAGTGATCACCCCGCTGCCGTCAACCAGAGTGGCCGTCAGCGGCGTTGACAGCGTAATGTTGATCGTCTCAGTCGACTCGCCATAGCTGTCATCGTTGATAAGGGCGGCGATAGTTTTTGTACCGCTGGTATTGGCCGACCACGTCAGCGAGCCGTTCGTGGCGCTGTAGTCGCTGCTGTCCGCCGAGCCATCGCTGAAGGCGTAGGCCACGCCGGCCCCGTACACGTTGCGCCCGCTCAGGGTCAGGGTTATCACCGCCGTGCCCACATCCTCGGCCACGGTCACATCGCTGATAACCAGCGTGGGCAGCAGATCGTCATCCAAAATGGAGACAATCACGTCAGACACCACCAGAGTAGGATAAACCAGGTCGTCACTACTAACGGTATGGTTAATCGTGCCGCTGTGCGTTCCTTCCACCAGCGTGTCGTTCACGGCGGTCACGGTCACCGTCTGCGGGTCAAGGGCGGTCAGGTCGGCGGCAAAGGTCAGGTCGATGGCCGTACCCGGCCCGCTGCCCACATCGAGCTGCCCATCCGGCGCAACGGTGATGGTCACGGTCTCGGCCGGCACGCTGGTCAGTTGCAGGCTGTAGCTGTCGCTGGTCGGGCCGAACTCATCCACGTCTGTGCTGCCGTCCGACTCGGTCAAGATGATGGCGGCGG
>JAGRCC010000796.1 GCA_020433785.1 Anaerolineae bacterium | reverse complement strand
AAAGCCTCCAAGGGTCCACAGATAGGCACAGATGGTCACAGATACTATCAAAATTTAGATAAAAATCTGTGATTATCCGTGTAAATCTGTGGACAACTCTGTAAACTCTCACTTTTAAAACAGCTTCTTAGCGTACCGTAATGCTGTGAACCGACCACCACCACTGGTCTGAGCGCCCGGTCTGTTCGATCCGAATGTAGCGGGCCGAGCGGGGCGTAAAGTTAACGTCGAGTAGGGCTGAATTTTGATCGTTCCGCGCACCTTCGGTCCACTGATTTCCATCGGTTGAGAGCCGGATGACATAGCCACGCGGATAGTCGTTAGGCGAGGCGGTTGTATCGAGGCGAAGTCCGCTGACCGAACGAGGTATGGTCAAATCGATTTCCAACCACATGCCGGGTAGTTGTCGCGCCTGGGTACTCCAGCGGGTTTGGGGGTTGTTATCAAGGGCTTGCGTAAGATTGTCAATCCCGGCCAGGATATTGTTGTGACTGGCGCTAAGCGTCATTGGCGCGGGCGCCGACGCGTCAAACTGAAGATTAACGCCATGGACCGACCACCACCAATTATCCGAGCGCCCGGTCTGTTCGATCCGAATGTAGCGAGCCGGGCGGGCGGTGAAGGTGAGGTTAAGGGCTGTACTGTTTTGGTTGTTGCGAGCAACTTCGACCCACTGCTGCCCATCGGTTGAGAGCCGCACAACATAGCCGCGCGGGTAGTCGTTGGGCGAAGCGGCGGTATCAAGGGCTACTCCCTTCACCATTTGCGTTTGATTGAGATCAATCTCAAACCACATGCCCGGCTGCTGCACCTGGCGGCTGCTCCAGCGGGTTTGGGGGTTATTGTCGATGGCTTGGGCTAAATTGTCGGCGCCACTGTAAACATTGTTGTGGCTGGCTCTGACCGTGATGGTGATATCGCTCGCGATTTCAATGCCGTGGATTGACCACCAATACACCGCGTCGCTGCCGGTTTGTTCAATCCGGATGAAGCGAATCAGCCTGGGGCTGAACGTGACATCCAGGGGCCGGTCATTAATCGGCTTCTCGGCGACCGTCTGCCAGGTGCTGCCATCCGGTGAGGTTTTTACGATATAACCGCGTGGATAGTCGCGCGGTGAGGCATCGTTGTCAAGGCGCAGCCGGCTGACGGTCTGCGTCTTCCCCATATCAATTTGAAACCACATACCCGGTCTTTGCGGCTGCTGCGTGCTCCAACGGGTGTAGGCGTTGTTATCAATGGCCTGCTGGAGGTTGTCGATGCCCTGGTGCTGGTTATTATGGCTGGCGCTCACTTGTAAGCCATCGGGAGGCGGTAGGGATGTCTCATCTTTGACCGTAACCCGAAGATTGAGCGTTGGCGCGCCTTGCCAGGCAAACCAGGTCCGCAGCTCTTCAACCATATCCCAACGGATTTCATACATACCCGCCGTGCGCGGCGCACCCACATTGCAGTTGAGCGTTACGGTATCACCCGGTACAACATCGTAGGGCAGTTGGGTTCGCAAATCCTCCCACAAGTTACTGGGGACAATATCGCCATTGGTGGTGTGCCAATGATAACCCAGCCGCACCGGATAGGGGCCGCCCGACGGCCATGTCTTAAAGGTTATGTTCCGCACCGTAATCCGAACGCTGTTGGTCTGGCCGGTTACTAAAAAGGCCGGCATATTATGCTCGATATACTCAACCCCATAAGCCGGACGGTCGACCGGATGGTATTGCAGAATTTGTAAGCCAACCCCATCGCGTTCCCGAATATTTCTAAGAACCCTCGCTTTGCTGCGGTTGATGACATCCGCCAGGTAACGGGCGGTCGGATCAGCTATCAGCGGATTGATCTTAAAGCTCCAATTGTTATCCTGATTCGGCGGCGGGCGATGTTCGGTACTGAGCAACACCCAAATGGCGACATCGACCAAGCGCCCCTTTTCACTGAGCGACTCACTATCGCCAAACGGGTTGCCGGAGCCGATCTCTGTGCCGGAAATGGCCTTAAAGTTACCCAAAACGCGCAGCATCTGGGTTTGCTGCTCTAGTAGGTTCTGCTGGTCGCCGGGTAGGGTGGCTACATCGGCGGCATAGCCGTGTAGGGCCGGAACCAAATTATCGGGGCGATCTGAGCCGAACATATTGGCATAGTAGCTCAATTGATCATACTTTAAGACCGCCGACAACGCCGGGCAGATAAAAGTTACGTCGGGTCGCTGGCGGGCCATGCGCTTCATAAACGTACCCGCTGCCGGGGCGTATTGGTTTAAGGTAAAGGTTCGGGGATCAAGATTTGGGTCGCTCCACTGGCGTTCGTGGGGTAAGTCCGGCTCATTTCCCAAGATCAGCTTAAAGGGCGTCTCCGGCAGGACGCTTTCCAGATAGCGGATCATTTTGCCGATAGCCAATTCATATTTACCCATACTGCTGGCGCTAAACGGATTGACATTGGCGCCGTCATCCGGGCCGTCGAGCCGAATCATCAACATAACCCGGTCCTGATAACCGCGATCACGAATAACCCTGACTAACTTCTGTAAATTCCAGGCGTGATTATCAATTAAACCATTTCGATGCTGACCATAAACATCGGTTTCAAAGACATCGGGCGCGCGTAAGTTTGTGTCATTGCTGGTTGATTTAACCATATCCGTCACAATCAGGCGATTGCCAGACTGGACATGGGACAGCACCTGCGCAAACGCTTCGATATTGGTGAGGGCATTGGCCTCAGTTTCAGCCGACATACGGCTGTTAGACCCCAGCCGACCACTCAACGCGCCTGTTTTTTGATGGGTAGCCAGCACCACAGACCGCAGCAAACCGTAAAGGTCTTTCTGCCCTTGGATGGCATCAAGGCCGTTAATGTCGGTTTCAGTCACCTGGTGAGGCGACCCGGCCAGCATTTGCCGCATCAGCCGCCAGATGTCTTCTCGTGATAGCAACTGCGGATTGCCGCGCAGCTCGGTTTCCATTTGGCGATGAAAGGCGTAATCTCGCGCGCCAAAAACAATATTCTGTTCAAGATAGCGAGCCAACTCATGAAGTCGATCAAGCGATACGGCTGCTGTTACCGCAGCGGCCTGGCTGATGGAAAATTGATGCGCTGCGGCGGCCAAGGCGTGGTAGGCCGGTTTTGGCCTGCCGGCGGTATCGACCAGGCCGAAACCATAAGCCATATTATCAGAATAGCAAAACCAGAAAATCTGCTCAACCGTATTGGAAAAGTTGTCGATGATGGTTTGATAGATGCGCCGCAGATACTCAGCTTGATTAGCTTTGTCTAAGGTATCGATCCCTATCTCGGTCAACCAAAACGGCAAGGGGGTTACTTGCCGGTAGCTTTGCAGCAAATCACCGACCGGGCCGGTTCCCCACGTAGGGTTAGGCCAATCAGCCGTGGGGCGTTTGGTATACGGATGAAGCGCGACTGCATCAGCCGGCAGATGCCCGCCGAGCGAGCTAATTAGCTGCTGCAGCCAGCCGGGTTGGCCTGAGACTAACCCGGCGGTTATGACCGTTAAATTGGGGTCAACATTTTTTATGGCCTGATAGGCTTCGGCTAATAAATTTCCATAAATTGGGGGCGGTAGAGTTGAATCGGAGTTAGCGGGTGGGGTGGTTATATCGGGCTCATCCCAAATTTGAAAGGCCGGCTGCCAGGGCGCTAAGGCTTTGGCAATGGCCGCTATGCGGCGAGCGAAGCCCACAATGTAATGGTCCCAAGCTTCCTTTGAAGCCGAGGGTTCCGGACGGCCTGCCCATGTCTCGCCGGTTAGGACTACCAGCGACTTGACGCCGGCCATGTCTAAGGCTTCGACATAGCGGCGATAAAAACCCATCACATCTCGATCCGGCAGCTGTCCAAGCGTGGCGTCTTTAAAGGTGTAGCGCACGATTTCAACCCCCAAGGCGCGCAGCCGGTCAGGAACCGGATCGCCTGGCGGGTTTCTGGGATCAACATTGAGGCCATACATTGGCACTGTCCTTATTCAGCTTAAAACTTGGTTAAGGGTTGCGTTGGGCCGGAATAAGCAAGATATAAGTAGCTTGTGACGAAATTAAATTATAAAGCATTGGCTGTTAGAAGCAAGTCTCCCGCCGTTGGTATCACACGCTTATAGCGCATCATATAACCCATTGAGCTATCAACCGAGAAGGTGCGAAGCTAATAGAGAACCGGTGGGGATCACCATTAGACATTATCGGAAATAGGGGACAGTCACTTTTGGCGACTAAATATAGGACGTCATTGACAACACCAACTCGACATTTAGTGGTGTTAAGTGACTGTCACCTTAAATCCGATAAACTCTATTAAGTTCGCCCCGAGGCTAATAGCGGATCGGCTTTGATCTTAATAGCGGATCGGGGTCGATTCTAATTGAGATCAAGCATGATCTTAATAGAGGATCAGAGTCGATCTTAATAGAGGATCGAGTTTGATCTTAATAGAGGGTTGAGCTTGATCTTAATAGCGGATTAGATTGATCCTAATAGTGATCAAGGGTGATCGTCATAATGATCGCGGCTGAGACTAAGAGTGGACCGACCGCGATCTCACTGTAGAGGGCCAGGCGCTTCTGTATGAGGTTGCCCCTTCATCTCCTACTCCACCTCATTATCCATTATCCATTGTCAATTATCAATTATCAATGCCGTCTAGCGGACTACGCACGCCCAGCGGCCCTTGATTGAGGACATGGGTATAGATCATGGTGGTGCGGACATCTTTGTGGCCGAGCAGTTCTTGGACAGTACGGATATCGTAACCGTTTTCTAAGAGGTGGGTGGCGAAGGAATGCCTGAAGGTGTGGCAGCTTACCTGTTTGGTTAGACCGGCGGCATTTACAGCCTGTTTGACGGCCTTTTGTAACCCGCCCGGATCGAGATGGTGGCGGCGAATGTGGCCCGATTGCGGGTCGCGAGCCAGCTTATGGCTGGGGAAAACATATTGCCACAACCACTCTCGATTGGCGTTAGTGTCTAGCCAAGCCACTTCTGACCAAAAAAGCAAGAAGTGGGGCCGGGAATC
>JAGRCC010000795.1 GCA_020433785.1 Anaerolineae bacterium | reverse complement strand
AGATCGTACCGATCACACGGATAAATACGAATTTTTTTAAGCTGAAACAAGCCTTATCTGTGAAAATCTGTATAATCCGTGTTATCCGCGTTCTATCATTTGTGAGTAATTTTGAAATCGTGATCGACTGAAATTCGTCTCTATCTCGCAGCAGGTAGCTACGGGATAGGCTAAAGCTGAAACTAAGGCTAAGTAAACTTTAACTCTCTAAATCCGCAGCGTCTGCCTGACTTCCAAATAAAGGGTCGTTAAACCCCTCTAAAAATCGAACGACAGTGGCCGGCTCAAGATCAAGCGCCGTCGCGGGGCGGTTGGTCAAAAATCGTTTTCGCGGAACGGCCAGCGATCCGAGCGGTTTGAGGCCGGCTTCAAAATACGCCTGCAATTCAGCCGGTAGATCGAGCCGACCTTGCTGCAACTGCCGGCGGATTTCCGGGATTGATTGACCGGTGTGGTAGGCGATGGTGTCCACACTTAACTTTTGTAGCTGCTGGGCCAACCGCCATTTGAAGTAGTCATCGTGCTCGGCTTGGTGCACGAGGTGAGCCAGACCGGCCACGCGACCTTCGATGGCGGCATTGGGCGGGCGCGTTCGGGGTTTCTTCGGTTTTCGGCTGAGCAAACTAACACTCATTAGCAGCAATAGCACGGCTACATAACACCCCCACAGTGCCGAATGGGGGACAGCCGACAAGACGAAACGGCCAATCCACAATAGATATAACAAGGGAATAACCACTACTTCCCGCACAAAAACGCGAAAGGCCGGGGTGAGTAGCAGTCCGACTGACGCGACGAGCGCCAACCAAAACATCAGACCACGCTTCACGAGGGCGCTCCATATGCCTGCACGATGGCGGTCAGACAGGCGGCGGCTTCCGTTTCTTCTTCAGCGGTTGGGGCTTTGAAGCTATAGCGCACGCGTTCAAACAGCCGGGTCAAACGCCGAATATGGGCGTCATCAAGACCGCTGGCGGAAAGGTACTGTTCGAATTCGCGAGGGGTCATTGACTGCTGACGCTCGAGTCCTTGGGCGTCGCTCAGAATCCGACTCATTTGCCGGTAACAGCGCCTGATAATGTCTTGCACATCGGCCCCGGCTTGAAGATCGACCAACGATTGCTCGGCTTCGCGGGTGAGTAACTCTAGCGGGGTGGGCGACGGCTTGGGCTTGAAAAATCGCCGCCAGAAGAGCCACACTACAACCAATAAAACGGCTAATAAGGCCAGGCTGACCCCGCCGATCAGCCAGTCCGGCGGATTGACCACAAACTCCGGCGGCGACGGCAGTGGTGGCTCGGGCGTTGCCTCATCCAATAGGCCGACCCCTTCCGGGTTTTGAGCGGGTTCTTCGGGCGTTGGAAACGGCGGCAGGAGGCGAATAATTCCGTGCAGCAATAAGATAATGATAGTGTAGCGAATAACCCGCTTAATCGTTTCCTTACGGATTTCCGGAGAGATGATGAACGCAATGATTGAAACGATCAAAAGCGCCCACAGGCCCGCCGCCAGCAAATACAAGACACTGCCCGGCAGCGACACCCCGGAAAAAGAGAGCTGTCCCCCTTGCAGCGCCTCGATCAGAGCGGCCAATGGCAGCGGTTCGCCGGGCAAGAATTCAACCGAGGCTAAACTGCCTGCCAGCAGCGTCGTTGCGCCGACCGCCAGCGCCAGCAGAAGCGCGTAAATTTTCTTACGGGATGATAATTCTTTAGCCGGTAACATGGTGTCGGCGAGCGGGTTTATGCTCACCCAATCGCTCCAAAAGATGGCCGAGCTGTTCCAGGCTAACTAAATTATGAACCGGCAGAAAATCATCGATATACGGGAGGGCGGCTTGAATGCCCCGGGTCAGCGGTTCGTAATTTTCGGAGCCGAGCAGCGGGTTGAGCCAGATGAGCCGCTGAGAACTGAGCTGTAACCGATTCATCTCGCGGCCCAACAGATCGATATCGCCCCGATCCCAGCCATCGCTGATAATGAGGACAATCGCGCCCTGGCCCAGAACGCGCCGACCCCACTCGTAGTTGAACGTTTTAAGCGCATCGCCAATGCGCGTTCCGCCCGCCCAATCACGAACCGAAGTCGTGACCTGGTCTAAGGCCACATCGATATTTTTCTCGCGCAAGTAGCGGGTGATGCGGGTCAGGCGGGTGCCAAAGACAAATGCTTCTACATTTTCCAATCCGTTGCTTATAGAATAGATGAACTTGAGCAGCACCCGCGAGTACCGTTCCATCGAGCCGCTGATATCGGCAATGACGACCAGGGGACGGCGTTTGAGTTTGCGGTCGCGCCAGGTCAGTTGGAGTGGTTCGCCGCCGTAGCGCAGGTTATGGCGGAAACTGCGCCGCAGATCGAGATAAGCCCCCCGCGAGGTCGGGATTTTGCGCCGGGTGCGCCGCTGCTCCAGTCGCCACTCCATCCTTTGCATCATCAATTTGATTTCGTCCAACTCTTCCGGCGTCAGCTCGGCGAAATCTTTGCGGCGTAGGACCTCTTTGGCGCTGTAGGTATAAATCGTGTCGACCAGCGGCTCGTCCGGTTCCCGATCCGATTCATTATCGCTGCTGCCTTTGTTGGGGGTGACCTCCACTTTTTTCTCGTGTTTAGCTCGCGACGGGATCAACGCGCCCATGTCGATCTCCAGCAGCTCGTTTTCGGCCCGGGCTTGCCAAAACAGATCGAAGGCCCGGTCGAACAGCGGCAGATGCTCAAATTTGGAGACTAAAATCGTACAGGCCGTATTTTTGAAATCCTCCCGGCTGCGAATCGTGATATAGTCCACGGCCTCAACTAGATCAAAAATTTGGGTGGGCCTGACCGGTACGCCCAGGGCACGCAGCATCCGGCCGAACAAGACCATATTGCGCAGCAGGTGACCGTGCTCATTTGAAGTTATAGGGGGTAATTGCGTTTCTGACGGCATCATCTTTCAAAATGAACAAATCGCTGATTTGTTCTACATAGGTTACAGACTATTCCCAATCCTGGCCAAGATTTCTCGGACAGCCGCACCTTTTACGTGCTGAATATCGTCCTGGTATTTGAGCAACACGCCCAGCGTGTCGTTGATGACCTCATCGCTCAAATCTTCACGGTCGAGCGCCACCAACGCCGAAATCCAATCCAGTGTTTCGGCCACACCCGGCAGCTTGTATAAGTCGGCCTCGCGGAGTTCCTGCACGAAAGCGACCACCTCGCGGGCCAACTGCTCCGGCGCTTGCGGCACTTTAGCCAGGACGATATGATATTCTTTTTCAAAGGAGGGATAATCGATCCAGTGGTACAGGCAGCGGCGTTTGAGAGCGTCGTGGATTTCACGGGTGCGGTTGGAGGTAATGATGACCACCGGCGGCTGTTGGGCCTTAATCGTGCCAATTTCCGGGATGGTGACCTGAAAATCGGACAGGATTTCCAGCAGGAAGGCTTCGAATTCCTCATCGGCCCGATCCAGTTCATCGATAAGCAGTACCGGCTCGATGCCGTCAGGTCGCTCGATGGCTTGCAGCAGCGGGCGCTTTAACAGGAACTCCGGACCGAAAATCTTCTTCAACGCGGCTTCCTCGCTGACGTGACCGGCCGCTTCGAGCAGGCGAATCTCTAACATCTGGCGGGTGTAGTTCCATTCATAAACGGCCGTGTTGACGTCCAACCCCTCATAACATTGAAGCCGGATGAGCGAGCGCCCCAGCATGGCGCTAAGGACCTTGGCAATTTCCGTCTTCCCCACCCCGGCTTCCCCTTCCAGAAAAAGCGGTTTCCCCAGCTTCAAAGCCAGGTAAATAGAGGTGGTTAAACTTCGATCGGCCACATAGTTTTGCTCTCGAAGAGCGGCCTGAACTTGATCAATCGAGTCGAAATTGTCTGTTAGGTTCAATTTTGATTTATCTCCGGAATAGTCTATGCAGTTGGTAGAGTTAGGGAATGATGGAGGTATTGTACTTTTTTTAGGGTTTACGGCAAGCAGCAGTTGATAAACTTCAAGAAAATAATCGGGCCATATCCTAACCTTTCTCGAAGGCTACGAGTTCATATTTGTGTTAGGTGGAAATCAGGTCGAAACCAGGTGATGGCAACGTCAGTGACTGTAACTGAGCTGTAACTGGACCATGATAAACTACATCGCAACAGACATAGTGCTTTTTTTATTAGCGTTTTATCTCATTCGAGGGCTACCGTGAAACCTATACTAACTAATGGCAACAACCAAGTATTGACCCCTTACGGGTTTCAAGATGATATATTGTCTACCGTCACCCATGAACTGCGTACCCCGCTCACCTCGATCCGGGCGATTTCCGGCATCCTCCACGACAACCCCGACTTAGAGAATGACCAGCGTGATCAATTTTTAGACATCATTCTTGAAGAAAGCGAACGATTGACTAACTTAGTTGAAGATATGCTGGATTTAGCCGAACTCGAGTTAGGTCAAGCGGAATGGCATACGAGTGAAGTTGATCTGGTTGAGGTCATTTATGACTCGTTGGCGGCAACCGATGAGTTGTTACGCAGCAAACATATCCAAGTGCAGTTTCGGCTGCCCGAAGATATCCCGTTGATTGTCGCCGATCAAAATCGGATTAAACGGGTGACAATTTGCTTATTGACCAATGCTATCAAATTCTGTGATGAAACCGCAGGCTGGATCGGAATTCGCTTACGAGTACGGGGCGATACGATTCAGCTCGATATTAGCGATAATGGCATGGGAGTTAACGCCTCAAAACGCCATAAAATTACCGATGAAGAAACCGGCCATTTAATGGGGAATACCTTTGGTGAAGAGCCGCAAACTACCAACTTAGGCTTATTAGTGGCCCGCTATGTGGTTAATCATTTTGGAGGTAAATTGTGGTTTGAAAAGGGTTTAAACCACGGGGCCACATTTTCTTTTACCCTACCCCTATCCCCATCTGCTGGCTGATCATTCTCGACAGATAGTGACGGGTCGCTTTAATCCGATTCACCATATCCCGACCGGCGCGCCGGACAATAGCATACTCTAAAGTGTGATCAAGCCGGCAAGCATCACGCAGTGAATCAGCGTCAAACATCAGGGCCCGGGTTGATTGAAAAGCGCGAGTCCAGGCCATTTTATGCTCTAACGGAAAGAGCGATGACCAGCCAAAAAAATCACCCGGCCCCAAATAATTCATGACAACCTGATCCTGCCCCGGTATATCCATTTCAATAGCAACTTCCCCTTCTTGAATAAGATAAACCGCTTTACCTTTATCGCCTTGCCGGTAGATAATTTCCCCTTCATGAAAAGCAACTTCTTGAGCGATAGAAGCCAATTTGCGTAGATGTCTGGTTTCCATATCGCGGGTCAGTTCGATTGAGCGAAGCATGGTTAGTGC
>JAGRCC010000794.1:1503-4163 GCA_020433785.1 Anaerolineae bacterium | reverse complement strand
CGCCCAATACGCCCGTGCCGCTCTCCGGCCGCACCGCCGACCAAAACTGGTGGCAGCTTCAACTGCCCGGCGGTCAAATTGGCTGGGTGGCTGGCTCGGTTGTTGAGGCGACTAATACAGCCGCTGTGCCCATCGCTGAGGCCCCGCCGCCGCCGCAACCCACCGCTACCCCCATTCCACCCGAACCGACCCGCGCCCCCTACCAGTTTGAACCCACCGGCTGGTACAGCGCTCGCAATTATGGGCTGACGCGCTTTTTGGGTAACATTACCGACGCCAACAACACGCCGGTTAATGGTGTGGCGGTTCAAGCTCAATGCGACACCTTCAGCGTTATCTCCAATCCCTCCGGCCCGGTGGGCGGCTGGAGTTCAAACGATGGGGCCGACGACCCCCCCGGCTTTTACGATATTACGGTAGCCCGCTATCCGGTTGTCTGTAAGTGGAAGTTGTCGGTCATCTATACCGAAGATGGGAAAAATGTGCTGCAATACCTGTCGCAACCCGTCGAGGTGGAGGTAACCACCGAGGAGTCCATTATTACGGCCAATTGGCGCAAGAATTGGTAAAGATAGGGTTTTACGGGCTATGATTATTTTTGGGGCCGGGCTATCAGCGCGAACGACGGCCCATTTCGGGAGTCCGGATCATCGAAGCCGATCATAGTAATGGATCCACACAAACAGATACCGTTGACAGCGCCGGGCCAGCAAGGCCAGCAGTTCGGTCGGATGTTTTATGTGATATCGCCGAGTAGCCGGGCGAATCGTCACTACAGCCGAGTTGGTATAAAATACCTCAAAAAACACGGTAATGCGTGCTAAGGAGACAGAATTGGTTAGTATCGCTGTGCTGGCTGGTGGTCAGAGTAAACGAATGGGACAAGATAAGGCGTTTTTGGAGGTGGGCGGTCGGCCGGTTATCGAGCGGGTGCTGGACCGCGTTCGCCCTCTAAGCGATGATCTCTTCATCAGCACCAACTCGCCGGAGAAATACGAAGGGTACGGTCTGCGGCTGGTCGGTGATATCTACCCCGACAAAGCGGCTTTGGGCGGGCTGTACACGGCGATTCACGCCGCACAGCACGATCATGTGTTGGTGGTGGCCTGCGATATGCCCTTTCTCAATGCCGACCTACTGCACTATTTAATCGATCTGGCCGGCAGCGCCGATGTGATCGTGCCGCTGATCAACCCGCCTCAACCCGAAACCATGCATGCGGTTTACAGCAAAGCTTGTCTCAAGCCGATCGAGACCCGGCTGCTCCAAAATAGGCTAAAAATCATCGGGTTTTTTGAAGAGGTAGCGGTCCACTATATCGAGGCGAAGGAAATAGCGGCGTTCGATCCGGATTTTCACGCTTTCATCAACATGAACACTCCGGCCGATTGGGCCAGAGTCCAGACTATCGCTGAGCAGCTGTCCTAATGCCATGCTAGTCGCGCACTCCAGGGTGTTTGCTTGTAATCTAACCATGCTAATGATATAATCCACGGCTTATGATCAAAATGTCATAAATCACGATTTGTTCTTCAATTAGTGAGTCATTGCTCATGAATTGAGGAGGGGGGACCATGATCGTAGAATCAAAACAACTGCGCCGCTGCGATGTTGTAGTGGCCAAAGGTCGAATTGATACTTCATCGGTTAAAATCTTATCAGAGGCGCTGTCGGCCATTACCGGCAGCGGCCGTTACACGATTGTTCTTAATCTCAAAGAAGTGACCTTCATTTCCAGCGCCGGTTTGGGCGAATTAATTGCCACCCAAAATACCTGTAAAAAACTGCTTCGCGGGGAATTGGTTTTGGCCGAAGTGCCGCAACGAGTCGTCGATGTTTTGGACCTGGCCGGGTTGACCCCACTGTTCAAAATCTTCCCCAGCGAGCTTGAAGCCGTCGGCAGCTTTTAGGTGGATGACCGTGGTATCTTGTGACGACGCGAGGTCTTTATGACCGGCCCGCAAACCCTAACAATTTCCGGCAACTTTGAGAATTTAGCCCAAATTGCCGATTTTGTAACCCAGGCTGCGGCCGGGGCGGGGTTGGACGATAAGGCCGTATATGCCGTGCAAATGGCCGTTGATGAAGCTTGCACCAACATCATCGAACACGCGTACGGCGGCGAGGGGAAAGGGGCTATTCAAATTGTGTGCGCCATCCAACCCGCTGGACTGCAGATCACCTTGATTGATCAGGGCCACCCCTTTGACCCTGATCAGGTCGCCGCGTTCGATCCGGCCACGCCATTATCGGAGCGAAAACGACGCGGCATGGGCATGTTTTTTATTTATAAATTGATTGATGCTGTTGATTATCAGTTTGACACCCCGCAAGGCAATCAACTCACCTTATTCAAAAGTCGAGCATGAATTTGACGAATTTTCCACCGCAAACCAAAGCGGACCACTTTAAAGTGACATTTCACCGTCCGAAATTGGATCGGACAGCCCCAGGATTAGGTATTCTAGAAGATCGCTGGCTGCACAAGATTTTTCTGGCGACCCATGTTCCGGCCACCTGGAATGTTTGGCAGTTAGGGCTGGTACTGACCGTTGTAACGATCATCATCTGGTTAGTGTGGTGGCCATTAGGCCCCGATGCAGCTATGGCCGCCGGAATATATTTTCTTTTCACAGTGAGTGACTGGCTGCTGCTGTGGT
>JAGRCC010000794.1:0-1471 GCA_020433785.1 Anaerolineae bacterium | reverse complement strand
GTCCGGTGGGGCCACAGTTGCTGGTTCAAAACGTACCACGGCTCGCGGCGGTGGCTATCGCGCTCTTAACGGTTTGGGTGTTTGGTTCAACCCCGTTGGGCTTAGGGTTATTATTGGCCCTACAGCTTGTCGGCAGCGCTGTCTATCTGTGGGGCGCGTTGGTCGAGCCGTTTGCCCTGAATGTCACCCATCGACATCTCCGTCCGGCCGTCTGGCCCGCCGACGCCCCCCCGCTGCGCCTGCTGCACCTGAGTGATCTCCACGTCGAACGGCTCACCCGACGCGAGAGCCATCTGCTCGAACTGATCGACCAGCTTCAGCCGGATGTGATGGTCATTACCGGTGACTATCTCAACCTGTCATACGTTGACGATCCCACTGCTCGGGCTGAGGTTCGCAAGATATTGACTCAACTCAATGCGCCCTATGGGGTGTACGCCACACTCGGCAGCCCACCGGTCGATCCGCGGAACACCACCCCCTCCTTATTCGACGACACACACATCCGCCTGCTGCGCGACGAGGTGGCGGTAATCGAATTGGCTGACGGCCGCAAATTGTCGCTCATCGGCATGGACTGCGAACACGATCTCCAATCCGACGCCTCGGCCTTGAAAAACCTGCTGGATGTTACTCCGGTCGACTCGGCCCGGGTGCTGCTCTACCACTCGCCGGAGTTGATGCCGGTGGCCCAGCAGTACGATATCGACATGTATTTATGCGGCCATACTCACGGTGGCCAAATCAGGCTGCCCTATTACGGCGCTATCCTCACCAGCAGCGTCACCGGCAAACAGTATGAGATGGGGCCGTACACCGAGCAAAACACCACGCTCTACGTCAGCCGGGGGATTGGCCTGGAAGGATTGAGCGCGCCCCGCATGCGCCTACTATGCCCGCCGGAGATCATTCTGTTCAACCTGGTCGGAACCGACCCCCTGTAGGAGCGATCATGATCAAACTGCATAACATAATGCAGGCTCACCAGCGCCTCAAACCTTACGTGCGGCGAGCGCCGTTGGTCTACAGCGAGGCCCTTAGCGTGCTAACCGGGGCCAAGATCTGGCTCAAGTTGGAGTGCCGCCAGCCGACCGGCAGCTTTAAAGTTCGAGGAGCGCTCAACAAACTCATGAGCCTCGACAGCGAAGCCTTGGCCAGCGGCGTAGTCACTGCCAGCGCCGGCAACCACGGTTTGGGCGTGGCCTATGCGGCGGCGGCGTTGGGGCTGACCAATGTCGCTGTATTTGTCCCGCAGACGGCTCCTGCGGCTAAAATCGCCAAATTGGAGCGGTTTCCTATCGATCTGAGGTTGGCCGGCCAAACCTACGATGAAGCACACCAGGCCGCTGAAGCTTACGTCCAAGAAACGGGAGCCACCTACATCCCGGCTTACGACGATCCCATCGTCATCGCCGGCGCGGGTACCTGCGGCTTTGAGATTATCAGCGATTTGCCCGATACCGACGCCATC
>JAGRCC010000793.1 GCA_020433785.1 Anaerolineae bacterium | reverse complement strand
ATATGAAAACAGTAACAAGCGTCTTGATCCTATCAACCTACTTTGTCCTTTACGGTGTGGTCCATAGCTGGCTGGCGAGCGCCTCGGTCAAGGGCTGGATGCGGCGGAGGATCGGTCCGTCGGCCGATCGCTGGTACCGGTTAGGCTACAATGTCTTCGCCACCCTGACTTTTCTGCCCATGTTGCCGCTGCTGGCACTGCTACCCAGCCAAAAGCTGTATGAGGTTCCGTCGCCGTGGCGCTGGTTGATGGTCGGCGGGCAGATGGCAGCTTTGCTGGCGGCGGCGATCACCCTGTTACAAACGGGGGTATTTCACTTTGCCGGATTGGCCCAGTTGGTGAATGATCGACCGGATCAAACGGGTTCCCTCACCGTCGACGGCTTCTACGCCTGGGTTCGACACCCGCTCTACACCTTTAGCCTCATCTTCTTGTGGCTTACGCCGTCGATGAATTCAAACTCGCTGACAGCTTACATCCTATTCACCCTTTACTTTTATTTTGGTTCATTTTATGAAGAGCGCCGCCTAATCGATCAATTTGGCCCGGTCTACGAGCAATACCAACAGCAGGTGCCTCGTTTGATCCCCATGCCTGGCCGGCGCTATATACCCCAAAATCAACAGGTCTAACCATGAATTCAAACAACGATAAGAAACAATGGCAAAAGCGCCTTGATGATCTGCCGGACAAACTGACCGAATACAAAAACGAAGGGGATTTGCCGGTCCAGCCCAAAAAACCGACTCGAGAAGAAAAGCGGCAGGCGCTGGTCGAGCGGCTTATTCAAGAAGCCATGGACGAAGGTAAATTCGATAACCTCCCCGGTAAAGGCAAGCCGCTCCAATTTGAAGAAAACCCCTATACCGAACCGGGTCAGGCCTGGGCTTATGGCCTGCTTAAACGAAATGGTTTGGCCCCCGCTTGGATCGAACTGGACAAAGAGATTCGCCACGAGTTAGAACAACTGCGCCGCCATCTCGGCATCTTATGGCAGAAGCGCCAGGAAAATCTGCTCAGCGAAGAAGCTTGGCAGCAGTCTATCGCCCGTTTGGCCGAACCTATCGCCGAACTCAACAAAAAGATCGACGACCTCAATCTTATTGTGCCCGTTCTTTCGGCGCAGCGTAATCGGGTTCGGCTTGAGAATGAATTACGGCGTTTGACCCAGCCCGATGCTCAATAACTCACCGTAGTATCCAAGCCCTGCCCATTATCACGAATTAGCCTCTGTAGTTTTTTGCCTCATACTGCCAACGTTTGGAACATTGCCTTGTAATTGAAGTTAAATATTTATAACAAGACATTCACAACTTTTTAACCACCCTTTAAAAATCAGTTAACACCCATTTCATACAATGCCTGGTGGTATGTAGTCCCCCTGACCTAACACACTGTATTAAGTATGAGGAGAACATGCGACAAAAATTAGTTGTTGTTAAACTGGTAGCCCTGCTGCTGTTGTTCGCAGCTTGGCCGGCTCAAGGAGCCGGAGAGATCACCCTAAACCTACTCGGCACGTATGAGACGGGTATTTTTGATGGCGGAGCCGCTGAAATTCTAACCTACGATCCGGCGACTCAACGGCTTTTTGTGGTGAATGCTGAGGATGTGTCGGTGGATATCATCAACATCAGCGATCCCACCAGCCCGGCCCGGGTCAATCGGATCGATGCGGCGGAGTTTGGCGGATCGGCCAACAGTGTCGCGGTGAAGGATGGGCTGGTAGCGGTAGCCATCGAGGCCGAAACCAAGCAAGACCCTGGCCAGGTCGTCTTTTTAGACATCGACGGCAACCTGCTCAACTCGGTTGAAGTTGGCGCACTGCCCGATATGGTCACTTTTACCCCGGACGGCCAAAAAGTTCTGGTCGCCAATGAAGGTGAACCGAACGACGACTACACTGTCGATCCGGAAGGTTCGATTAGCATTATCGACATTTCGGGCGGTGCTGAGAATGCCACTGTCGTCACGGCAGATTTCACCGCTTTTAACGAGCAGCTCGACAGCTTGACCGCGGCTGGGGTCCGTATCTTCGGTCCCGATGCCAGTGTGGCTCAGGATTTAGAGCCGGAGTACATCGCCGTTTCCCCCGACTCCGCCACGGCGTATGTAACCTTGCAGGAGGCTAACGCCTTAGCTGTGGTTGACATTAACGGCGGTGTTGTTTCTAATATTGTGCCGTTGGGTTTCAAAGATCACGCGGCCAGCATGCAGACATATGAATTTGCCAACCTGCCGGTGCTGGGTACCACAGCCGCCGGCCAGGACATTACTCTGGGTGGTTTTTCCGGCCTCTATTTCGAGGGCATCAACCCGGTCAACGGCAACTTCATTTTTGTGACCCATCCTGATCGCGGTCCCAATGCCGAACCGATCGATACCGACGGCGACGGCGTTGACGAGCGCCCCTTCCCGCTGCCCGACTACCAGGCCCGGATTATCCGCTTTGAGGCCAATCCGGCCACCGGTACGGCTGAGGTCATCGAACAAATTGGCCTGACTCGCGCCGACGGTACCCCCATCACCGGCCTGCCCAACCTCGCAGGCGACAGCGGCTTAGCCTACGCCGATGAACTTCCGACTGATTTACAAGGCAATGTCCTCGATGATGATCCGTTCGGCGCGGATTTAGAAGGCGTTGTCATTGCTCCTGATAGCACTTATTGGATGGTCGATGAGTATCGCCCGGCCATCTATCACTTTGACGCCGCCGGCGTGCTGATCGACCGCTTTGTGCCGGAAGGTTCTAACGACAGCGGGGTGGATGTCGGCACTGAAGCGATTCCGGCCGTCTTCGCCCAGCGCCGCGCTAATCGCGGTTTCGAGGCGGTGGCTTACCAAGACGGCAAACTCTACGCCTTTATTCAAAGCCCCATCGATAACCCGGATGTGGAAAATGACGCCAATTCCAAAGCCTCAATCGTCAACCGTATTCTGGAATTCGATACGGCCACCGGCACGACAACTGGCCAGTATGCCTATCTCATCGAAGGTGGCGCCAGCGACAAAATCGGCGATGCCGTTTCTGTGGGCAATGGCGAAATGCTGGTTATCGAACGCGACAGTGCGGTGGGTGCGGAGGCACTCAAAAAAGTATTCCTCATCAGCCTCGACGGTGCAACGAATTTGAATGATTTGGATGAAAGTATGGTCGGCCCAGGCGGTACGCTGGAAAGCCTTGACGCCGAAGGATTGGCTGCAGCGGGCATTGAACCGGTGCAAAAGACGCTGTATGTCGATCTCATCGCCGCCGGTTATCTGGCCGGTGACAAAGCGGAAGGGTTGGCCTTGATCGATGAAAACCGGATCGCGGTTCTCAACGATAATGACTTCCAACTTATCGGCACGTTTAATGTCGAAACCGGATTGCTCGATGACAACCCCGACCCGGTTCAGCCGGTACTGGGTATCATCACCCTGAATAATGCCTTCGATGCCAGCAACGAAGACGGCATGATCAACCTCACCAGTTGGCCGGTTTTGGGGATGTACCAGCCTGATGCGATTGCGACCTTTGAGGCTAACGGCCAAACTTACCTCATCACCGCCAACGAAGGCGACAGCCGTGATTATGATGGCTTTAGCGAAGAAACCACCGTGGGCGAGGTTGAGCTTGATCCAGACGCCTTCCCTAACGCGGCAGAGCTGCAAGCCCCGTCGGCGATGGGGAATTTGAAAATTACCAATACGTTGGGCGATACCGACGGCGACGGCGACTATGATAAACTCTACGCCTTTGGTGGTCGCTCTTTTTCGATTTGGGATACCAACGGCAAGCTGGTTTACGACAGCGGCTCTATGATTGAGCAGGTTACGGCCGCTGCCTTCCCCGACTATTTTAATGCCTCCAACGATGCCAACGATTTTGATGATCGCAGCGACAGCAAAGGACCCGAGCCGGAAGGCGTCGCCACCGGCGTTATCGATGGCCGGACTTACGCCTTCATCGGCCTGGAACGGATGGGCGGTATTGTCACCGTCGATGTGACCGACCCGACTAATCCGACCTTTGTCGATTACACCAACAACCGCGACTTCAGCGGCGATCCTGAAGCCGGAACCGCCGGCGATCTCGGACCTGAAGGGCTGGTCTTTATTACCGCTGAAGACAGCCCGATCGGGCAGTCGCTGTTGGCCGTTGCCAATGAAGTGAGCGGCAGCACCTCTCTGTATGAAATCAATGTTGCGGAGCCTGAACCCACGGCTGAGGGAGAAGATGTAACAGACGAGGCCGCGACTGCATCTGAAACTGCGGCGATAGAAGATACGGAAACTGACTCAGAGGAGGCCACGACAGAAGAACCTGAGGCTGAAACTACTGCCGAAGAGGAAGCACCGGCTGATCTGGTAGAGGGCGTGGTCGTTAAAAATTTTGCCGGCAATGTTTTAACCTTTACCTTAGGAAATGAGCAGTTTATCGTTCCCAACGAGGATGAAGTCACGCTGCCATTATCGCCCGGTCGATATACTTATACAGGTAGCACTCCAGAAGGGGCTGTATCGGGCGAGTTTACACTTAGCGCGGGTAGTCAAGTTCAAGTAACGCTTTACTTCGATGGTAAAGGCATGCTAAATAGCTATCAAGAACCATAAATCTTTTTGGCCTGATAGCTAAGAATAACTAAAAACTGAATATTGAAGAAAACACAAAAATCCCCTGGTTATCCAGGGGATTTTTGCTCGTCAGCCTATCGAGGTACGAGGTTGTCTGAATAATGAAGTCGCAGATCGAGTAGTCGAAAATGAAGGTGAAGCACAAAGTGAAATCGGTGTTGAGAGTGAGTCGAGTTGGTTGTAGACGGGATGAAACGGGTGCGGATGAGCGATACCAGGTTAGAATAAGATAGGCTAGGGTGTATTGCTGGTCTAGTCGAAAATAAGTGATGAAGTATTTGTTCCAGTATTGAGTAGCTGCTTGAGGATGCGGCTGACGGATACTACCTTTATTTAGTTTTTAGTTGAGTTGTGAGGTTGTGGTGGGCAACTCAACTTTCTGTACTTATAATACAATAAAGTTGAGCCTCTGAATAGGGAAAAAAGTCCATACTTTGAAAGGGCTATAGGTACTTATTTTTTTGCCCGAAAGTACTTTTTAAAGTGACCATGGTCACTTTTAGAAGGCGCCTGGACGTAAAATTTTGGCTAATCGACGCTCAAGCCGCCCCCGAGGGTCCATCTTGTGAGCTTGCATCAAAATACTCTCGATCAACTGCTCTCGTACCAAGTCCAGCCGGGTTGGCAGCGAAGCCTGAACAACAGCACGAATTTGCTTAAGGAGTTCTTCACCTTCTGGGGGAAATGTAATTTCGTTCAAAATTTCTGGATGAGCCGGCATAACTATCGCATTAGGTAGAACTTCATTAAAGTAAATCTGGGTCCGGCAGGCATGATAAAGATGGGTAATCGCAAATATCCTGGCAAATTTATAAACTCGATTGATGGCTCGAATTGCGCGCACTTCGATGAGCGTGCAGTTAGATTTTTGTCTCATGATTAAAAAATCGGCAGGAATACCAAATTCGTTAATTAGGGTCGATTTAACCAGGTTAGTATCAGGGGTCTGATGTGGTCCGTGGATATCAGAAGCCACGAACATCAGGTAAGGTTTAGGGTGGGGGGCGCTATACCAAAGTGCGGCAGCTATAGCAATTCGCCCGTAGAGCTGCTTGTTTTCTTTTTTTGTACCCTGGCGTTTACCCATAATCAAGATGCCGGATGGCTGTCGGGGCCACTTAACGTTATCTTTTTGAACAGCGAGTATGTTGTTTAAGAATGGATTCAAGGGTGTCCCTCCCAACGTAATCAGTTACATCGTCGGAAAATTTTACATTGTAAGGCTGGTGGCTAATCGATATCTTATATCATACCACTCTCCTAATTTGAAGTCTACTTGTTGAAAGGTGTGCCGATGATTTTACTATCAAGGCCCACTTTAGAGAGAAGATCAGCCAAGACAGGGGGTGTCTACTAAATTTATACGCAAAATAGATAGTGACCTTGACTGTGAGATGCATGATTAATCACCTTGAATTGGGTATTGACAAGAGAGGGTTTTATTTGTAAAATTAAATGAGTGAGCACTCAATCAAATGTGTGATTACTCATATTCCTGTAAGGATAATGAAATGTTATTAGGCGCTATTCGTTACAAAATCTGGTTCGATCTATGGGAAAATAAAGGGCGAACGCTGCGTGTGGTCTCTATCATTGCGATTGGTGCGTTTGCGGTTGGCACGGTTTTAGGTGGCAAAGAGTTCATCCTCAAAGATATGGGGCGCAACTGGCAAGCCTCCAATCCGGCTACCATCGGCTTGTTTGTTGATCCGCCGGTCGATGAGCTGATGATCGATACTTTGGAAAATTTACGCGGGGTCGAGACCGTGATCGGCTGGCAGCAAAAAACCATCAAGTGGCGACCTGACGCAAACACCCCGTGGGAGCCGGCGTTTTTAGTGGCTCTAGATGATTACAAGGACCAATCGATTAGAAAAGTTATTTTGGACAACGGCGACTGGCCAGATCGCAAGTTAATGGGCGTACAGCGCGGCCGCAACTTGGGGATCGGTGATCGAGTGGAAATCGATACCGGTGACAAAGAATATACCATTGAATTTAATGGAGTACTGTACAACGCCGCCCACCCCCCGCCTTTTGTTGTACCTGACCCGATGTTTTTCACCACCCAGGAACGCTTTGCCCAACTAACCGGTGAGAAAAATTACAGTTTGGTGTTGGCCACTATTCCAAATTTCAGTAAAGAGCGGGCTGTGGCCACTGCCGATTTGATTCAACATGAGTTGGAAAAACAGGATGTGGAAGTTCGGGCCGCTATTCCTGCCCCCGGCGGGTTTGTCACCCGCACCAGCCATCCCGATCGTTTTATCGCCCAAGATGCCTTAGATGGGGTTTTTCTGATATTGACGATTATGTCCGTGGCGACGTTCATTCTGGGGCTATTTTTAGTATACAACACCATCAACGCCGTCATAAGCCAGCAAATTAATCAAATTGGCATTATGAAGGCCATCGGCGCCAGTTATGGTGAGATCATTCTGGTTTATATGTGCATTGTTTTTGTTTATGCTATGCTAGCCCTACTGATAGCCGTGCCGTTGGGAGCCTTGGGCGCTCACGGCCTGCGGTTGGGTATGATCGGCCGAATTCAAATGAGCCCCGGGCCGTTTGAGATTTCCACTACGGCGGTTACAGTTCAAGTGGTTATCGCGCTGCTGTCGCCGCTGGTTATTGCCCTTGTTCCGATTATTTCAGGGGCGCGGATTACGGTTCGGGAGGCGGTCAGTACCTACGGGTTAGGTGGGGTATCCGGTTTGTTGGATCGAGTACTGGCAAAAGTTCAGTTTTTACCTCGCCTTTTGGCGCTAACGCTTAGTAATACCTTCCGTAACAAAAAGCGGGTGGCATTTACCCAAATCACCCTGGTCGGGGCTGGGGTAATCTTTATGGTTGTGGTTAGCACCAGAGTCTCGCTGATATACACCTTTAGCGATATCTTATTTTCAATTTTCAACGTTAATGTTATGCTTGATTTGAAGGATGAAGAGCGTATCGAAGAGATTGAAGCCGTGAGTTTTTCTCTGCCTGAAGTGGAAGCGGTGGAAGTATGGGGCACGGCCAGAGGGAAAGCCCGGGTTATGGGCCAACCCGAAGCCAATGACGACAACGAGATTAATCTGCGCGGCCTGCCGGTGCCCACTGAAGCTTATCTGCCTCAGATGCGAGCCGGACGATGGCTCCAATCTGACGATACTTATGCCATGGTTCTCAACCAGGCCGTCGCGGCTGAAATTGGGGTTGAGGTAGGCGACTGGATTACGGTTGATATTCCTACCAAACGAGAATCAAACTGGGAAATCGTGGGGTTAGTGTTTGAACCGCTCGATCAAGAGTCATCTCTTGTGCCCCGCCCTACGCTTTTACGAGAAATTCGGCAGGTAGGCCGGGGTACGGCCATCAAGATTAAAACGAAACACGATGATGCGGCCAGTGAGTTCAATACGGCGATAGCGTTACGTGAGCTTTATGAAGCCAACGGTTACGATGTCATTGCCAGCCGGATGGATACCACCCACCGTGTCACTGAACTGCGCGTCGGACAGATTTCCATTCTGATGGCACTCTTAAGCGGCATGGCGATAATGATCGGTGCGGTTGGCGCCGTGGCTTTAAGTGGAACGCTTTCGATTAATGTCCTAGAGCGAACCCGTGAAATCGGCGTGATGCGGGCTATCGGCGCTTCCTCAACGGCTATTTTGGTCCAATTTATAGGCGAGGGCCTGATTTTAGGTTGGCTGAGCTGGTTAATCGCCATCCCGCTTAGTATTCCGGCTGGCCAATTGGTCATTGGAACGCTGTCGCAGCTACTGAATACAGAACTAATCTATCGCTTTTCCGAGGCCGGAGTCTGGTATTGGTTTGGCGTTGTGACTGTCTTGGCTGCGGTGGCTAGTTGGTTTCCGGCCAATAAAGCTGCCCAAACCAGTGTTCGAGAAAGTTTAATGTACAGTTAGAGAGTTTATTTTAATTGGGAAAGAGATCTTAAATGTTAGATGACGCGATAGACTTCAAAGAGCAAATGATCGAGGCGCGGCGGACGCAAATATTGATGGGAGCAGCCCAGGTTTTTGCTAAAAAAGGGTTCCACCGGGCCACCACCAAAGAGATTGCCCGCCAGGCCGGTGTGGCTGAAGGGACCATCTATAACTATTTTAATAATAAAAGAGATTTGCTACTGGCCATGGTTGAGATGTTGGCCACGCGCTCGATTAAAGCTACCATTCTAGAGAATCCTCCGGATGATCCGAGAGAATTTTTTAGCCTGCTCTTACATGATCGATACCAACTATTGAAGGAGTATGGGCATATTATGGCCCCCATGATTGCCGAGATATTCTCCGATCCTGACCTGCGGGAGGCCATTTACCAGAGTATTTTAATGCCGGTAGCTGAACCCATCGAGCAGTACATCCAGCGCCGGATAGACTCCGGCGAATTCAAACTAGTCAACCCGATTGTTATTACCCGCGCCCTGATTGGATCGATTGCGTTGAACACGGCTTTTCAGCTCTCAGGGGTTGATCCACGCTACGAAACGATATCTGTTGAGACGATGGTTGAGCAGATTGTCGAAATGTTTCTGGCGGTAACTAAAAAATAAGTACTTTCGGGCAAGTTTCTTGGTACTTTTGAACCTGAAAATTAGTGACTTTCCGCCAGTACCTTTGCCACTATTATTTTGGTTGATAGTGATTTATAATTTGGATCAAATAACATTCATTTCGCCGGTATATTTGGCCAAGCTGCTGACTACCCCTCCCAAAATATAGGTAGTTACTC
Organism: Anaerolineae bacterium; assembly: GCA_020433785.1. The sequence goes on along the minus strand of JAGRCC010000793.1, from coordinate 4,382 downwards.
GGCCACCAACAAAATTTTTCCCCTCTATGTTAGTACTATGTTAGTACTTTTTTCTTACAGCAACAGCAGCAGTTTGGCCTTATACTGGTGACCAAGTTTATCTAACTTTATTCATATTTTTAATTTTTGAAAGGAGCTTTATCCATGTTGTTCTTACCGAAAGAAGAAGGTCAAGGTCTTGTAGAATACGCTTTAATCCTGGTGCTGGTCGCCATCGTTGTTATCGCTATTCTGTTGCTGCTTGGCCCGGTTGTTGGTAACGTGTTCAGCAATATCGTTGCTAATCTCTAATCATTAGTTAATTTATTTTTCTTAAGTAATTTTCTTTTCATCATAAAAAAACCCCCGCTTGATTAAGCGGGGGTTTTTTTATTTACTGGAAAGGATTGAGGCGACTGGCCCTTAATGGATTGGCTAGAAACGCTGGTTGCGCGGTCTGTCAATAAATCCTTTTACTCCTCAAAGGCAATGACCTGCTGACTGGCATATCTAGGATAGTAGGCGAAAATCGCGTCGTACTCAGCTCGTTCGCCAGGCGCTAATGTCGGCGGATTAACATAAGTAAAAGCGACATTGATGACGCTATTGTCGCGCCCAAATATAGCAGCGGCAACTTTGGTTCGTTTGGCCGTACTAGTCCCCACATTTTCTATCGTCCCTTTGATATGTAAAAATCCGGCTTCATCCTCATAGCGTCTCACCCCAACCACTGCCAATTGGGCGTTGTTTCGGGGTGAGACTGGGCGAGCGACGGCCCGCAAACTGTAAGACACATAACCTGTCGGTCGGGTGAGGGTGATAATAAATGGGGACCGTTCGCCCCGCGGGATAACTTTGAGAATGGTTTCACCGTTGGCTTGACCGATTAATGTGCCGGCGGCATCGTAAAAGGTTACCGAAATATCGGTCTGGCCGACGTCCAAATTAGAATCGTTGCGCAGTTCACCGACAATGGTTAAGGTGTTAAATTCGTCAATGAAGTCGTTGTCACTAATCAGCCCAAGCAGGACAGCATCGGCTGGCAGCGCTGTTGGAGCGGCGATAACCGTGTTAGTGGTCGCTTCACGCGAGCGAGCGAAGTCGCCGAGCAGCTCCGAAGTAGGGAAGGTACTGGCGTTGACCTGAGCCAGAATGGTTTCCGGCGTATCTTTTGCCAGGCGAGTAACTCGATAGTGGTAGCTAAAACTCGGCCGCAGCAGGCTGTCTATAAAAGAAGGCTCGTTCACGTCGGCTTTATAGATGTATACGCCGTAACCTGTTCCCATATCGCTGTAGAGGCGATATGGCCCCTTATCATTCGCCGGAGATGTCCAGGTTAACGCGATACTACGATTGGTCAACGGCGTTATTTCGACCGCATTTTCAGCGGCACGGCTGAATTGGGTGGTGTCTAAGGTCAACTCATCGGCGGTGGAGACATCCGCGGCGGCGATAGCTGTGGCCTGAGAGATAATTACCGGTTTGGTGGCGGTCGGCGATGGCACAGCAGTTGGTGTTAAAGAAGCGGTTGGTGTCGGTGACGGAGTGGTTGTGGGTTCTGGTGTCCAGGTAAACGTTGCTGTAGGAAATGGTGTCAGCGTTGCCGTTCGGGTGGCGGTGGAAGAGGGTTGCCGCGTGACGGGAAGGGTTGATGTGTCTGTCGGTGAGGGGGCGTCGGTTGGCGTTTTGGTCGCTGTCGCTGTGGATAGCTTGGTAGGTGTTGCCGTGGGTGGTGAGGTAGGGGTTGAGGTTGAGGTCCAAGTGGCCGTTGGCCGTGGTGTGCGAGAAGGTGTTTTGGTGGGCGTTTGAGTTGCCGTAGCGGTTAAAGTGGCAACAGGGGATGGTGTGGCAGTATTGGTGGCCGAAGCCGTTGGGCTGGGCGTATCAGTCGGAGTGTTAGTGGCCGAAGCTGTTGGGCTAGGCGTATCGGTTGGGGTATTGGTAAATGAAGCCGTCGGGGTGGGGGTATCGGTTGGGGTGTTAGTAGCCGAAGCTGTTGAGGTTGGAGTGTTGGTTGCTGTATTAGTGGCCGATGCCGTTGGGCTGGGTGTATTCGTGGGTGTATGAGTGGCTGTCGATGAAGCGGTGGGCAACGGTGTGGCGGTCGCAGTCGGCGGTTCAACTTCGACTTCTTGGGCTTGTGCTATCGCGGTCGGCTCACGGGTATTGTCTGATGGGGCCGATGATTCTTGATCGGCTGAAGTAGGATTCGACGGCGGAGAATTTGATCCATTCTCAGAAATGGGGGTAATGGTTGGTATAGCTTGCTCCGGTTGAGAAACCGTCGTGGGTACAGCAGCGGTTGGTTCGATGTCGTTCCCAGGCGGGGGAGGAAGCGGAGGAATGTCAACCGGAGGAATGATGAGAGGTTGAGTGGGCAAGTCGGCTGGCCTTGTCTCCGGCTGGAATTGGGCATCGGCTTCGGTCCTATTGGGTGCGACAGTAGGGCGAACAACCTCACCGGCAGCCGTTGATAACGCCGAAGCGGCGATGGTCGATGCTGGTGTCCCAACAGCGGCCATCGATTGAGGGGCAGTTTGATAAGGTAGTAGGACGTAGTTAGTTAAGAAAACAAACCCTAGTACACCAAAAACCACCAGATTTAAGACCAGCAAATAGATCAAAAAGACAATCTGCCAGGGTTTCCATTTGCCCATGGCCTTAGCGTACCTTTGTAAAAATCACTTCATAGGAGTAGTGGTAGAGTGAATTAGCGACGCCGTTGTTGGTTTCGGGGCACAACTCGTTCAGTGGAATGTCAGGGGTAATGGGACCGATGACTTGGCTGAGACCACCAAGCACCTCTATAAAGTAAGACCCTTTGAACATCGCGAAATCGGCTAAACCGGGATCTTCCATCTTCGTCCCGGTGGTTAAAGTTGCTTCGCCATTGGGCCAGGAAACTTTCATTTTCATACCGGGGATACCGTTACCGGCAGTATCATGCACATAGGCAAAAATGTGGTGCTTTCCGGCATTTTCGCATGGGGTTAACTGCCTAATTGAGCCGATATAATCAAACTCAGGGGTGGGAGTATCGGTGGCAAGAGGCGTTTCGGTGGCTCGGATGGGAGTACGGAAGGGAAGAGTACTCGTTGGTTCAGGGGTGTTGGTTGGTTCAGGGGTGTAAGTGATAGAGGGTGTCCAGGTTGGAACCAGGGTACTCAGGGCTGTGGCTCCCGGTTCCAGGGTAGAAGTGGGGGTGAAGGTTGGATAGGGGGTACGAGTGGCTGGAGCTTGAGCCAGGACTCTAAAGAATTGCCCTGAGGAGTGAACCGTCAACAGCCAAACCAGCCCGCCAAGAACGACCATATTGACTAAGGTCAGAAGTGAAAGTAGAACTGTCCATTGCTGGTCGGTGATAGATGCAATTTCACGTTTTAGGCTTTTCATGACGAGGCCTATGCCCTATCTTAATGCCCCCCAGCCCTGGTTATAAACGGCTATAACCGTGCGATGATATGACCTTTGTTGAATGATAATAGGTCATAAAATTGGAAATTTAGCTAAATGGCGGAAATGGGTTGCTAGCGTCCTTTTCGTCGGGTCTATTTTAAGGTAAGACCATAGTTGGACCCCATCTCCGCCATTGCTATCAAGGTTGGATGACAATGCAAAAGTATTCAACTTTTGTTGAGTACTTTACAAAGTAATAAAAAAGCTAGAGTGTTACTTAGTAACATTAAGTTTGTTGTTAAAGTCAGGCAGAGCCAACCTCTAATCTCAATGCTACCACTATTTATAGGGGGTGTCAATACTTAATATACAATATATGGGTATATGCTAATTTAACTTGACATATTCATTATAACATTTCTCAAATATTATGGCAAGTAAAAAATAGAACAAAGAGAATTTTTTTAAGTAAAAGACCAAAGTAAATGCGACCTTTGGTATTTTTGGTTGACATAAAAAATAAGGGGTTGACATGGGTATCTGCGTATGATATAATGTCGGCGTTGTTGTGGCTAGAGTACTATTAATGTTATTTTAATGTCCCCGCATATAACCGAATAAAATTTGTCAGATACGTATGCAAAAATTTGATCATACGGCATAGCTCTGCAAATTTCCACTCATCGTTGAGGCACGAACTATCTTTATTAAAGAATACCCAAGTCTTTTATTTTTCTATTGTCTTATGAATTTCTTAGGCGAATTACCGCTGTTTTTGTAACTTAGAAATTTATTAATCTGGCAGGATAGTTATCCTGAAATTATCTTTGGCTGGATATAAGAGGTGATTATGATAGCAGATGTAATGACATCAGACCATGAAGATATGCTCAAAGATGGTTTAGAGGTCGAGGTTAAATCTGAGTCTACCGTACTTGATGAGCTCATGCATAAAGCCATGAGCCGCGGTTACCTTATAACCGATGACCTGTTAGCTGCCTTCCCTG
>JAGRCC010000792.1:300-3440 GCA_020433785.1 Anaerolineae bacterium | reverse complement strand
GGGTATCAACACTTATATTATACTGAGCAGCGATGGAGACCGCAACGTCGCCTTCTGCAATTTCGTAGAAAATCGGTTTCGAGGTAGGGGTGGCGGTCGGGGGGCGGGGGGTGCTGGTGATGGTCGGTATCAAGCCGACATTGGCTTCAGTCGGGTGGGGGGTAAAGGTGGTGGTGGCGGTCGGCCGAGGCGTTTCGGTATTGCTCAACGCCTCTGACTGGGGCGGGACGGTTTGAAAATTTTGACCGAGAGTGACAATGGCAATAGAAATCAAACCTAAAGCCACTGCCAGCTTCCACAGGTGAGTTGGCAAAGCGTCTTTTAGTGTTGACATACACGTATTGAATTATCTCCTCTTCTTCAGTCGATCCGTGTTTTGTAGAGCCTCAATGGTGGCCGCACCAACGCCAAACATGGCCACGCGTAGTTCGGTTTGAGTAATTTGAATTTGCTCTAACACAGCATCCAGCGATTTTACAGCAGCCTTTAAAAATGGGCCAGCCATCCCCCCCATAATTGCTCCTAAGGCAATACCTTTGGCGATATCTAACCCATTACGCAGCCCCCCACTGGCGATGATGGGGAAGCCGGCCCCACCGGCCTGCCTGGCTGCTTGGATGGCTTCACTGGTCGGGATGCCCCAATCAACAAAGGTAGCCGCCACCCGGCGCTGAACTTCAGTTTTGGCCCGGTACATCTCCACCTGGCTCCAACTGGTTCCCCCTGCGCCGGCCACATCAATCGCGGCGACCCCGGCCTCGATCAGCTGCCGGGCCGTATCTTCGGCAAAGCCCCAGCCCACCTCTTTGGCAATAACCGGTACAGGCAGTGTCCGGCAAACCTGCTCGACGTTGGCCAGCAACCCCCTGAAATTGGTGTCACCTTCGGGTTGAACCGCTTCTTGCAGCACATTGAAATGAAGGATTAACGCATCGGCTTCAATCATATCGACGGCCCGGTGGCAGTGTTCGACGCCGTAGCCGTAGTTGAGTTGCACCGCGCCCAAGTTAGCCAGCAGCACCGTGGTCGGCGCCTGGGCGCGAACCTTAAACGAGGCCGCCAACTCATCGTCCTCCAGTGCCGATCGCTGCGAGCCGACACCCATGGCGATGCCTCTGGCCTCGGCTGCGGTGGCTAAGGTTCGGTTGATTTGAGCCGCTTGCTCGGTGCCCCCGGTCATAGAAGATATTAGAAGAGGGGCTTGCAGGTTTTTGCCCAAAAAGGTGATCGACGTGTCCACTTCAGCCAAATTCAATTCCGGCAGGGCCTGGTGCAGAAAATGATAATCTTCCAGGCCGGTGGTCAGCGTGCGGAAATTAACGTCCTCTTCCAGATTGATGCGAATGTGATCCGCTTTTCGTTGTTCGCTCATAATTTTATGGCGTTAGTGAGTTCAGGGTGTTTGGTAATTTTTGGATAATATTGGGGCGAATTTTATTGAAGGACGAAGCATCACGGTGGTAAGGACGGGTTAAGTTCACCTGACTCTAAAACGCTCTAAGCCTTATTAAGCTTGTTCGTAACCACTCGGCCTTCATGTCATGACGAGCGACGAAGGAGCGAGAAATCCTCCAGAAGGGTGTTGACAACCAAAGGCTCTAGGGATTTCTCCGCCTTCGGCTACGAAATGACATGCCTGAGCAGTTACGGTCGGTCAATAGAAGGCTCAAGTTTACCAACGCCTTAATAGCTAGTCAAACCGGTGCTGTGGAGTCAATTGCGGGAAAATAAAAAATCCTCGATCCATAAGGTCGAGGATGGGTGTTTCAGTCGCAAGACTTAGGCAAGTCTAAAGGTGACAGTCACTTGAGTATGCTAAAACGATCTATTTGAGCCGTCCAAGTGCTGTTTTATCGACAATAAGTGACTGTCACCTGGTTTTTCGGAATACATTACAATCCCGGTCCGGCGATTTTAGCTAATTTTTCAGAGGTTTCTCGCCAGGTGATTTTGGATAGTCCCAATTTTTTACGTAGGTGTTCGTGGTCCATACCGTCCTGGAAATCACGCCGGGCCGAGGTCCAGCGCAGCATTTCAAATGAGGCTTGCTGAGGCAGACCGGCCATCTCCGAAATATCGGTCAGGACGTACTCCAGGTTACGCGGCGTGCATTCAAACAGGTACTCCTGGGGCTCATATTTTTGGATATACTGATCGATGATGGGCAGCAGTTCTTTGGCAAAGGCCAGTTTCCGCTCCTTGTGCTGCATGCGAGGGTTGCTGTAGCGGATCAACACCGTTGGCTCGGCCCCAGAGCGATCGATATCTCGCAAGGCGATGCCGACGCACTCAGATTTTTTAATGCCGGTTTGCAGCACCAGATGGGCCAATAGATAAGGTCGAGGATCGGGTTTGGGAGGCTTCAGTTTTTCCTCGGCGGCATCGAGCAGCTTTTCAACCTCATCATCTTTCAAGAAGGTTGGTAACGGCGCTTTGGCCCGATTGTGAATCAGCGCTGCGGCGGGATCGAAAGGGATGACCTTGGTGCTGGCCAACCAACTGAAAAAGTTCTTGAGGGTGGTTACCCGCCGCCCATACGATTTGGGGCTGCACGGCACGCCGCGATAGTGCAGCAGCCAGGCTAGAAAATCGTTCAGGTCTTTCGTGCCCAGTTTACTGATGACCACGCTGCTTCCAAAATATTTTTGTAGCAGCCGCAAATCGCCGGAAAAGGCTTTAACAGTATGCTCGGAAAAACCCTGCCGTTTCATATGATCGTAATAGGCACTGGCGGCCATGGCCAGCGATGAATTTGAATCGAGCGATTTGATTTGCGCTACCGGCGGCCCGTATTGTCCTTTTGTGCCTCGTTGTGGAAACAGAGGAGGTTGCTTTTCTGTCATCGTTTTCCCTTTCGAACACTAAAATTCGCTCATTTGTGCGATTTACATAATTATTATAACCGGCTTAGAGAGGGATGTCAAGGTATATACGAAAATATGACGTTAGGGCAGGTGGCCGTCACTTGACCGATAGTGACGGTCACCTTTTGAAGTACGTTGTGGCAATTCTAATTGATTTTTAACAGAATCGTGTTATACTTTCTTTACATCTATGGGGATGAAATGGCTTCGACAGGGAAGTGGACGGTTACAGATTGCGAGTCGAGTTGTTCTAACTCGTTAAACTGGGACAAAACA
>JAGRCC010000792.1:0-206 GCA_020433785.1 Anaerolineae bacterium | reverse complement strand
AAGAGCAACTCTGGCTCTAAAAACAGAGCCTCGTCCGGGCTTCGCTTATCCCTGAGAGGGGGGTTCGGGCGTCAACTAAATCAAGGTGCTCTGGGGCAACGCCGGTAAGCCTCAGCTAAGACCACCGGCTGGTTTGGGTGAACTTTGGTGGCTAACGAAGCCCAAGCGACACACTTGAAGCCCACCTACACTCGTAGACGTTTGTA
>JAGRCC010000791.1 GCA_020433785.1 Anaerolineae bacterium | reverse complement strand
TGGCCGGTTTCGCTGTTGTTGCGCAGCGCGATGTAGATTCGGCGTAGCTTTTTGTTTTGACTAACGGGTACTGCACTAAAGTTAAACCACAGCTGCCGCCGGCATCTGCCGGAGGGCCTGAAGTAAATTTTGACGGGTTAGCGGATCGTCAAACAAGCGGGCTAGCCCTTTGAGATAGGTGATGACGCCCGGTGTCTCGGCCAATTTGTAAGAGCGATCGCTTTCCTCAACCAGCCCCACACTGTGCAAATCGGCCAGGATTTTGCTGAGCAAGTTTGTATCGCCGAAGTAGGTGCGTTGAGCTAGTTCGTGCAGCGTGCCTTTTAAGGATGGATTTTTATAAAGAAACAGTAAGAACTGTAGCTTTTGAAATGAATCGATGCCTTTATTTTGTAGATAGCGGCTTAGTTGTGACTTCATCGTTGTCTCCATACTTAAAAAACTTCCGGTTTTAGCTTGATCGATCTTATCAAAGGTTGCTTACAGAGGAGTTACAAGGCAGTTTGGCCTATCTCCGTTAATGATACCATGTAGCGGGTGCCTGATAGGGCATCAACTTTTTCAAGTTGCACATACCCCCCCTCGGCTAACGCCTCTAAGGTTCCTTGAATGGCATTAGTTGGTATGCCTATTCGCTCAGCCAGTTGGGTATCTTCTACCACGTCTATCTCTGCCTCTTGTTGGATTTCGTGAATAGTTTTTAAGGTGTTGAGCTGATTTTCTGTTAATGATAGCATGATTTATCTCCTTAATCATTCAACGAGCCACCGCCAGGTCGTCGCGAATGATCTGAGCAACGGCTCTGACGATAGGTAAATCCCAGGAATACATTTCATCAATCGTAATTAGCACTGCGCTAATATTGTCTGAACCGTCACGCTCTCGGGCCTCAGCCCCGAGCTGTCGAACCAGCTCGGCGGGATCGGTGGGAGAATCAAGCCACTTTTCCAAATCAGTCTCGTCAGGGAAGGCTTGCCATAGACCATCGCTGCACAGCAGGATTTTATCGCCTGCTTGAATTTCTTGAGTACATACATCAACCTTGACGTTTTCTTCAACCCCTACCGCCCGCAGGAGCTTGTTGCGGGTAGGGTGTTTAAATGATTTAGCCGGATCAAGCAGCCCGGCGTTGAGTAATTCAACGGCCATCGAATGATCACGAGTGAGTGGCGTTAATTGACCGGCGCGCAATAGGTAGGCGCGGCTATCGCCAACGTGGGCGATGTGCAGCCATTTGCCATAAATCAAGGCTACGGTCACGGTGGTTCCCATACGTCTGGCGAATTCCAGTTTTTCTTGGGAATAACTATAGAGCTCCCGATTAGCCGCTTCAACCGCTTTTTCCAAATGACGAGTCAGGGTACAAAAAGCAGGTTCAGTACGTTGTTCGTCAGCAGAAACCCACGAGGTGGGATAAAATAAATCGGCCAGTTCAGCTACCATTTTATTGGTTACCATTTGGCTGGCTACGTCGCCCCCATTGAGCCCGCCCATCCCATCGCAGATGAGGTATAAGCCGGCGCTCCGGCCATCGTTCAAGTGGTTGGTTTGATGGAAAACGGTATCTTCATTTACCGCCCGGCGCTTGCCTCGATCGGTATAATCAGCAGCATTAAGTTGTAGAAATTTGTCTTTGACAAGGGATTTAGTGGTCATGGTCAACCTACTCCTAATTTTTGGCTTTCGCCTCTATTTTTGTCTTCGCAAGCCGGTTTACGTTCGGCAAATTTGAAACTATTACATTTTAGTATAAACCTTAAAGCGAAGTTAAGTAATGGGTAAGTTACCTAACTATATAATGGGGAGTTTCCCTACCTTGAGGTAGGTATATCCCTAATTTTGGCTCACAGTCAGAGCTTTTTAGGGTCGATAATCTTTGCTTTCCCGTCAATACGTTGGGCTTTAGGGGGATTGACCCCATATATTAACGGTGAATTTTATGTGGGGAATTATGTTTGTGATATACTTAACAGCCAAGCATTGACACCGGTGCGATTGATTACGCCACTAACAATCGGGTTAAACTCCAAAATTCAACCGTCTCCTCTAAAAATAGCTGAATAGTTGGTTGGGTAGCTGGTTAGTTATTAACCGACCAGCAAAACTATCCAACTAACGTTTTCATTGTCGTTGCTGTACCGAGGTTCTGTCACACTCCTCTGAAAATAGATTTTGTCGGACAAATTTGCAATTTGTCCGGGTTGGGACAGGTCCAGCAACTTGTCCACTATCTTCATTGACGATGTCGTTCCACTGGGGACGGTTGTGCTTCTCAAACGCTTCAAATTGACTGCCAAATAGTCTGTCACGCTTTTACGGGATGAGGCTTAGGCATAGAATGATTGGTCTAAGCAGGAATTGAAAAAGGAAAAAATAACGATGTCAAAGATACGGGTTGTGCTGGTTGATGACCATCCCCTGGCGCGGGAAGGGTTACGAAATTTACTTGATAAAGCTATCGAAATAGAGGTTGTGGGTGAAGCAGACAACGGTACGGAAGCGCTGGGTTTGGTTGAGACATTAAAGCCGGATGTTTTGGTGTTGGATATGGAAATGCCCGGACTGTCAGGGGTTGAAGTCGCCCAGCAGTTGAAGTCGACTGAGTCGCCGGTTCGAGTGCTGGCCCTAAGCGCTCACAACGACAAAGCCTATATTATGGGGTTGTTGGCCAATGGCGCCGCCGGCTATTTGGTTAAAGAGGAGATGTTGCAAACCATTGTCGAGGCGGTTAGAGGCGTAGCCCGAGGCGAACAAGGCTGGTTAAGCCGGCAGGTTTCGGCCCAAATATCTACCTGGACCCAAGAAGCCCAAACAAACCATCTCACTCCCAGAGAATTGGAGGTGTTGGCCCTGGTAGTAGAAGGGAAAACCAATCAGGAAATTGGGTTGGCTTTGGGCATTAGTGAGAAAACTGTTGAAAAACATTTGGTTAATGTTTTTGCTAAATTAGCGGTTAGCTCACGGGTCGAAGCGGCGGTTTATGCGGTGCGCGAAGGCTTAGTGTAGGGCAAAGGTAGGGAAATTCCTAATTGATCTATTTATCACAAGGGTGTACTATGGAAAGTACCGTGTTCAAGTGCTTAGCTGACACCCTGGAACAACGGAGGTAGTTTAGTAAGAAGGTAAAAATGAATGATATTCGTGTAGTACTGGCTGATGATTATCCGCTAATACGAGAAAGCGTACGCAACCTACTCGAGAAGGCGGAGGGAATTACGGTCATTGGTGAAGCCGCTGATGGGCATGAAGCGCTAAAATTAGTTTCAGCTTTAGAGCCTGAAGTGTTGGTGCTCGATATGGAAATGCCAGGCTTGAGCGGGGTGAAGGTAGCTCAGCAGCTCCAACTGGAACAGTCGCCGGTTCGAGTTTTGGTTATCAGCGCGTATGACGATAAACAGTATATTCAAGGTATGTTAAAAACAGGGGCCGCCGGCTACTTGGTTAAGAGTGAAGTTACGCCCGATATGATTATCAATGCCATTCGAGGAGTAGCCGGTGGCGAGAAAAACTGGGTTAGTCCCCGTATCTTTCATCAAATTTTTGAGTCATCCTCGGCAACATCCCCTAAAGTTTTAAATCATCAAGAAAAAGAGATTTTACGATTAGTCATTGCAGGTAAAACAGACCGCGAAATTAGTAGCTCCTTAAACCTAAGCGAAGAGCGGGTACAGCAACACTTGGATGCTATTTTTAATAAACTCGATGTTGTCTCGCGGGTAAAAGCTGCTCTGCGCGCTGTTCGCGAAGGTTTGGTTTAGAGTTGCCGGTTGCGAATCGTGTCGCTGCCTCCGACTGCTCATTTTCCTCAGTGTTTTTGAAATACCTCTTCCGATAGTCCGACCGGAACTATTTGAACCACCCATGTGGGCTATCTTAATTCTACCCAACTCCTAATTGAGCTAAAAAAATATAACTCTTGGTTCTAAGGGCAATCGCCCATCGTAGTATGGAAGAATCAATTTAGTAATGATAGGATAAAGTTGTCGAAATTTGACGATTCATTTAGATGATTACACGCTACCTAAAGGAGTTTTGAAAGCTATGGCGTATATATTAGGACTGTTTGAAGATAATGAGGATGCGCTGAGCGCGATTGATGGTTTTGTAGACGCCGGTTTTACAAAGGATGAGATCAGTGTTTTGAGCAAACGTCATCTAACGGCGGAGCATGACCGAATTATTCATCAGAAGCGAGGCGAAGATTTGGGTGGCTTTGCCGGTCTGTTAGCCGGCGGGTATATGGGCATGTTTGCGGGCCTTGCTTTGGTAACGCTGCCCGGTATCGGATTGGGGCTGGCCACAGGCGCGTTTGCGGTTGTGTTGGGACTGACCGGGGGCGGTGCTGTTGGCGCCACGGCCGGAGCCATTATCGGCAGTAAACTGGTGCCATCGCTGATGTCCGGTTTTGACGTGTCAGAAGACGATGCCCATTTTTATGCTGAAGCTATTCGACGTGATGGGGTGTTAGTTGCCGTTGATACTGACCCGGCCCGAGAAGCTGAAGTAAGAGAAATTATGCGTGAAAAAAACGCAGTTAATATTGAAGAACGGCGACAAACCTGGCAATCCGAGGGTTGGGAACGTTTTGATGACACCGATACAATTGAACCTGCCCCGCCCAGTGAAAACGGAGCGGCCTCGAATTAAAACTAGACAACATTGAAGTGGAATGAAATATGAATAGACTAAACAAAAAAGTGTTATTAATGGTGATTGATGCCTGTGCTTCGCGAACTTTTGCTCAAGGCATAAAAAGCGGTAAATTACCTAACCTTCAAGCGCTCGTCGAGGTAGGGCAGCTAAAACCGCAGTCAATCGCTATTTTTCCGAGCTTAACCCCGGCAGCGACCTCATCGCTGTTTACCGGCATGTATCCCAGCCAGCACGGAATTTTGGGATTTCATTGGTATGACCTTGCTAAAGATGAAGTGGCTTACTATGGAGACGACTTCTGGACCATCGCCAGGCGTGGCATAAGGCCATTTTTCGAAGATTTGCTGCTAAAACTCAACCACGAACGGCTCAAAGCTGAAACCATATTTCAGCGAGTCGAGCGGATGGGGTTAGAAGCGGCTTGTTTCAACTTCTTAATGTTTCGAGGCAATGTTGAGCACAAGGCCAATATCCCTTTATTATTAAGCCTAATTCCCGGCGTGCCATTTTCAGAGATTGTCTGCGGCCCATCGATTATGTTTTACGGGGATTTGGTTAATTCTAAAGTGACCGATAAACCGTTAGAAACAGTTGGTGGGATGTTCCGCCGTTTTGGGTTTAACGATGATAATACGTTTAAGCTATTACACCAGTTCGCAGAGCAGCGGGCCTTCCCTGATTTCTCCATTGCCTATTTTCCGGATAATGATTATTTTAGCCACGAAGTTGGACCTACGAAGGCGATAACCACGCTTGAACATTTTGATGAACAGTTAGGTACGTTATTTGAATTATATGGCGGTGTGGAGCAACTGTTATCAGAAGTTTGTATTATTTTAACCGGCGATCATGCCCAATCTGATATGGTTGAGGATGACGAAGACTCGGTTATTCGGCTTGACCACTTGTTAGCTGATTTTGCCATCGCTACAGTGGGCCAACCTTGGGGCGACGACGATCAACTGGTCATTTGTCCTGACATGCGATGTGCCCAGATTTACTTCAAAGATCTCAATCCTAAACAGATCGAACACATCCTAGCCTTGTTGATTGCGGACAAACGCGTCGATCAATTAATCTGGCAGGCTAAGTATTTGGACGAAAGTCAAGGCTACTATGTTACAACTTTGGATCGAGGCCGGCTAAAATTTTGGCCGGGCGATGACGGCCCTAATCATGCCGTTGATTTATATGGTTGCCCCTGGAGTTGGGAAGGTGATTTAACCGCTGTAGGCGGACAGGTTGATGAAGAAAACATTATCACGTTTGAAACATACCCTAACGCGTTCGAGCGGATCGCCGGTGCGTTGGATGACTCAAATAGCGGCCACCTGTGGTTGACCTCTCGGCTTGGGTATGAGTTTGGCGTAGCCGAAACCAGCATCCACGTCGGCGGTGGGTCGCATGGATCGCTGCACAAGCTAGACTCCACGTCGCCGTTGTTGATCGCCGGAGCCCCCGTCGATTTAGAATTGCCGGTTCAGCCGCGAGCCGTTGATATTACTCCCGTGTGTTTATCATTATTAGGTATCGAGTCGCCTTATCGCGTTGGCGCTAGTCGCAAGTTGAATTGATGAACGTCACCGGGGTAAGGGGCACGCCAATTTATAAGGGTGTCACCTACGTGAGATTGCTCTAGCTTACCTACTAGGGCTATCTTATTATTATCCATCTTTCGCCCTAAAATCACCTGGATTGGTATGGCGCCCATAGCTTCGATCCCCTAAAATATAAGTATAAATCAAATTGATTATCAATCGACCCTATCATTCAAATCGAAAGGAGAATTTCAATGAGACCTCAATTAGGTTTAACAGAAACTCAACAAGAAGGGGTAATTAATACGTTGAATACGGTGTTAGCCGACCAACATGTCATGTACACCAAACTCAGAAACTACCATTGGAACATCGTCGGCGCGGAGTTTTTTGCCCTACATGAGTTATTTGAAAAGCAATATAACGCCGTTAAGGAATCGGCCGATGTCGTTGCTGAGAGGGTACGGGCTCACGGTGGCAATGCCGTTGGTACATTGGAAGAGTTTTTGGAGCGAACCCGCTTAAAAGAGAAACCCAATGATTACCCCAGCGCTCAGCAAATGGTCATCAATTTGGTCAAAGACCATGAAGGTATCATACAAAACCTGCGAAAAGATGCCGAACGCTGCGCCGAAGAATATAACGACGCAGCCACTGAAGATTTGCTGCTCGGTTTGTTGCAAGACCATGAAGAGATGGCCTGGATGCTGCGCTCTTTTGTGGAAGGGCAGCCCATCAAAGGCAAAAAATAAGGCTTCATAGGATGCTGTCTAAACAAACAGGCCACAGTCCAGCGACTGTGGCCTGTTTGTAGAAAATTCTTGGCGTGATAGTCACCCACATGGGTTATTTCGACTTACCCATATTAGTGTAGCTGTAAATTCGTTAAAATGATATAATATGCGTATATTTTTCACAATCGGGCTATTTATCTGCCTGTAAGAGGAGCAAATGGAAAAGTTACGTATTCTACTTGTGGATGATCATGTCTTATTTCGAAAGGGTATTGCCTCACTCATTGCCCATCGCTCAGACCTGACGGTGGTTGGGGAGGCTGAGGACGGCATTGAAGCGGTGAGAGTAGCCCGTGAAACCCTGCCTGATATTATTTTAATGGATGTTAATATGCCCCGCCAGAATGGTCTGGAAACGGTAAAGGTCCTTAAAGGTGAAATGCCGCATACCAACATCGTGATGCTGACCGTTTCCGATAATGATGAAGATCTATTCAAGGCCATAAAATACGGAGCTAAAGGGTATCTGCTTAAAAATTTAGAGCCTCAACAACTCTACGACATGTTAGACAAAGTCCGAAACGGAGAGGCAGCGATCTCAGGGGCCATGGCTGCTAAGATTTTGCAGGAATTTCGCCAACCTGATAAAACAGAAGAAAAAGAGGCCGGCGGCGTTGATGAGCTCACCTCGCGCGAAATAGAAGTGTTGGATCAAGTCGTGACAGGGGCTACAAATAAAGAAATTGCCGATGCCCTCAGTATTACCGAAAATACGGTCAAAATCCATTTACGTAATATTCTTGAAAAATTACACGTCAAAAACCGGATCCAAGCCGCCGTTCATGCGGTGAGAGAAGGACTCGTTGACGATGTATAATGATAATCACCTGAGCAGTTAACAGTAGCCCACTTGGAGAGTGAGGGAATTTAATATCATAACTCCCATTTAGTTAAAAGATCACTCGTTTGGGTATGGCTATCTTACGGTTAAGCAGATACAATTAGAGCGTCACAATTTACTAATAAATCTACTTTCCTAGTTTAACATTTCTCTGCTGAGCTGCATTATAAAATAGCTGATTTAGTAGTGAGCATTTTTCATGACTGATATCTTTATAATCTCAGAATACCTGATGTTTGGCCACGGGTTAGAAAGTTTACTATTAGACGAAAAAGAGTTGAATGTAGTTGGCCACGAAAAAAACTTCGATCTAGCCCTTGAAAAAATTAGAGAGCTACAACCAGATGTGGTAGTTGTGTTTGGTAATGCTTCCGAAAAAGCCTATTTGTCGATTATGAACATTTTAGAAACCAAACCAAATACCCAAATCATTGGGGTGAGCGTCCAAGACAATACGTGTTATACGTATCGAGCTACACGGTGGAATGCGCTCAACGTTTCCGATCTGGTTAGCGTGATCAAAGGCGACTCACCCGTCGAATTTGAGTACAGCCACTAATCTCTTTCGTATAGGTTGATGGTCTAGCTCAACTGGGTGAGTCGCCATCGTCAAGTAAGGGGTTTGTAGTAATCTTTTGGCTAAAAGAGCTATCAAAAAATAGCTCTTTTTTTGTTTGTAGGACTGCCTACCTGAGTATACTGCAACAGAAACTTTAGTGATAGACTGATAAATATAAGCTATCTTATTGATTCATTCAAAGGAGTATACTATGTCAACACACCAATCACTTAGCGATAATCTTAAAAATCGTTACGATCATCTTATAGCTGAGGTCGATAACTTTCGACGCCAAATTGGTACTCTGCACGCCGAAACAATAGCTAAATATCGGCAAGCGCTTGAAACACTCGATACTCAATACGAGACGCTCAAAATGAAGTTTGCCCGACTGATTGATACCAGTGGTGATGCCTTTGAGCAGCATCAAAACGAGTTTGAGATTTACCTAACCGAGATGGAAACCCACTTCCAGGGGATTAGAACCACCCTTCACGGGGATAGTTCGATTGGCTGGCCGGAAGGCCAAGCGGTAACCGATCCGGAGGAGTCAATCGGTTGGGCCGAAGGTCAGGGGCATACTCAGGAGCACGATTCAGAGGGCTGGCCGGAAGGGCAGAATACCACTCACAAGGTTGAAACTTCCGAAGGTTGGTCTGAAGGCTTTCACAATCGCTCTTAGAAGTTGTGCTCACCATTTCGGTGCCGGCGCTTTAGCAAATGAGGCCGCCGGTTGCCTGATTAATTGGGCGAACTAAATACAATATCTTATGGCTAATTGACAAATTAATCGGAGCATCACGGCCCGGCCTGGGGTTGATGGGTGCTCCGATTAATTTTTAGAACTCCAAAAAGGTAATTGAGCGGTTTATGACAAAGCTTGCCTATCAAACGCCAGTCGAGGTCCAAGAGTCGAGTTATCCTCAGCAGCACGTTTTCGTCGTGCTCAATCCGATCGCCGGCAATGTAAATGTTGAAGAAGTCCGGCGCTATCTTGAAGCGTTTCTAACCGCGCAAAACTGGTCTTACGAATTTTACGAAACCGTAGGCCACGATGACCTGGCGAAGGTAGTGCAGGAAAAAATCAAAGCTGGAGCGACTCTGGTCATCGCTGTGGGGGGCGATGGCACGCTCTCTGAAGTGGTTAACGGCCTGATTGACAGTTCTATCCCTCTAGCGGTCATTCCGTTGGGAACGGGGAATGTGGTTGCCCACGAATTAGGTATTCCACTGAACCTTGAAGAAGCCTGCCAACTCCTTATCCAAGATCACAAAATTAGGCATCTAGATGTCATGCAGGTTGGGCACCGATTTTTCATCTCTCATATCAGTCTGGGCCTTTACTCACTAATTGTTGAAGAGATTAAACCAGAACAGAAACGCCGGTTCGGGCGAATGATCTACGTCTGGCAAGCGATAAGAAAAATGATGGGAAAAAATAGCTGGCGATTTGAGCTTCAAGTCGACGACCTGGCGCTGTCCGTTCGGGCGTCTTTCATTTTGGTAGCGAATGCCGGGTCAGTGGGGTTATACGCCTTGCGTTGGGGCCAGCACATTAGCCCCGATGATCAGCACTTAACCGTTTGTATTATCAAAAGCCGTTCGATAACCGATTATTTGAAGCTGCTGTGGAATATGGCTCGTAACCGACACTACCTGGATCAAAACATTGTTTATCTTAACGCCCGCCAGAAAATTGCGATAGAGACCGCTCAACCTGTGCCAGTTCGAGCTGATGGCGATATTATCGGCAAGTCGCAGGTGCAGATTCAAGTTATACCAGCCGCCGTCCGGATCCTGACCCGCTAATAGTCGCTAAATCCACCGGTAATGGCAACCCTCTTAATTTTATTTGTTTTAAGCGGCCGCATTGTTTGGATCGAATACATTCTGCCAGATCATAATCAATTGATTACCTCCGGCTGGCGGCGCTTCATAGCGTAGTTCATCAAGGGCTTGCCTGATAAACGTTAGCCCCATCCGGCCCGGTGGCCGTAATGGGGCCGGAATAGATAGGTCAGGCGGTGGAACTTGAGTGGGATCAAATGGAGGGGCGCTATCGATAAGCTGAACAATCAAATTGGCTTTATCCCGGTTGAACACCACCTCAAGCCCGCCGGGTTGGTTATGGTAGCCATGTTCCAGCACGTTGGCAGCGGCCTCATCTATCGCCAGCCGAACTTGAGCTATTACCTCAGAACTAAGGCCACACTTCTGGCCCGTTTCTTCAATAAAGTGACGAATCTGGGCTAAATCTTTTTTGGTGGCCACAAGCGACAGCGTTGCGATTGGCGGTATATTCCCCATCATCTGAACAACTATGATTCTTAATAACTTAAACAGCGGGTGTCTACTTAAAGGAGCTTATCGCTGTTTTGGCATTGGTATGGATTTCCAAAAACATATCAAACCCTGAGGTCGAGAGGGTCCGTACCACATCACGAGAGGGGTTCAGAAGTTTAAGATAAGGTGATTTATAGCTGCCATCCAAAATGCCCTTTTTCATCTTTTTCGCACTCTCCTCAGAGGCGCTGGCATTGAGTCGCTCAAAAATGTTATGCAGGGCGCGTAACCCGGCGCTGCTCATATACTT
>JAGRCC010000790.1 GCA_020433785.1 Anaerolineae bacterium | reverse complement strand
TCGTCTCGTAAGTCCTCTAGCCAGGTTTCATTGGTACGTTCCATGAATCATTCCTGATCAGCAAATCAGCCTGAATACATATTAATTCACTCCACTGAAATAGGCCAACTTTCCAAGACCACATGATCATCGCCCGTTATTCGTCCATCGACCACAACCAGCATTCGACTAAAATCGTTAGCGTCATACAATCCAATGCGCAGCCGGTAAGCCGCCTCGCCGGACGGCAAATCGGCAGGGATCGGAATATTGTAACTGTCGGTTAGATACTCATCCGGCACCCAGCCGGTGGTCGGAAACTGACCGGCCCCCGGAATTTGATCCTGCTGGCTTTTAATCTCACCGGCGGCATCGATGAGGTGAACAAACACCTTCCAATTTTTGTCAAACGTAGTCAGCGAATGCCAATACAGCGTCAGCGGCAGGGTGCTACCAGCCCCTACGTGCCTCTCCGGCAAATCGAAGCCGACCAGTTCCACTTGTCCGGAAAAGTTAACCGACAGTGGCTCGGCCGGGGCCGGCGCCGCAAAATTGTGGGGGCGATCAATCGTCGTGACCGTCTCTAACAGCAAGCGGGTATCCCCTTGCACGGCCAGACGCTCGCCCTGGCCGGTCACCAAACTGACGAATAATTGATAGTCACCCGGCGGCAGCGTCGGCGGTAAACTGACATCGTGCGGATCGCGCAGCAGCGTGCCTACGTGCCATTCGGTCGCCGGCCAGAGCGGTTCCCGATCGTGCGTAACCAGAATTTGACCGGCTGCGTCTTCCAATTCCACTACCACCGACAACTGCTCCAGCCTCTCGGCCTGCGACTGCCAAAACAGCGTCAGCGGCAGAGCCTCGCCCGATTTGAACGGCGGTTGGCCTAAACTGTAACCGAGCAACTGTACGACTTGATCAAAGTCAGCCGTGAGTTCGGTCTGAATCGGCAGTGCGGCCGGCCCCAGCGGCGGTTCAGGCTCGCCCAGTTCCACCTCGGCCAGCAGCGTCTCCGCGCCGGTGGGCTGTTTGGCCGGGTTCAGCAAATCGAGCGGGTGGGCGTCATCGACCCGACGGACGCTCAACAGCAGCCGGTAGAGGCTCGGCGGCGCACCGGCCGGGGTGAGCAGGCCATGATGATCGGTTAGCAGTTCGCCGAGATCGAGCTCGGTGAAAAAAGCATGCCCAGCCAGCGGAAAGCTGTCGCGGGTGGTCCAGGTGCGGCCGGCGGCATCAACCAGACGCAGGCTGACGCGATGCTCGCTGCCCAAGTTGGCGGTTTTTTGCCAGACCAATCGGATGGGGATAATGTCGCGGCCCGCTTCAAAAGGTTGGTCACCTACTTCCGCTTCGATCAGGCTCAGCCGATCACCAAAATTGACGGCTTCGGCCGGCGCCATCGGCATTTGGCCGGAACCGGCCAGGGTCAGTTTTGTTTGCGGGCTGTACCATTCCAATAGCGCCGGAAAGCCGAGGTCGGCGATGGCTTGCTCGGCCTCATCTTCCCAAATGTGGCCACTAGCCTGATAAGCCGGAAACCACAGCCGAGGCGATTGTTCAAAAATAGCCGTCAGGTCGGCCCTGAGCCGGGCCGCGCCGCCGGCCGCCGCTGACCAATCACGGCCCCAGCCGGGTACGGAGAAGAGATTCGGTCGCGGCGGGGTCAGGTAGGCCCGATATAAGCCCAACTGCCACTGATAGCTGGCCAGCACCGTATCCTCCGGCGTGGCCTGGGCCGCAATGTCGGCCAGCAGGGGGCGATAATCCTCGGCGGGGTAGCGCGGCCAATTGTAAAAGCTGAACAGACTGACCAGGGTGACCAGCAGCAGTCCGGACGCCGCCAAGCCGAAAAAGAGGCTGTGTCGCACCCACAGCCAGCGCAAGCCAACCGCCATCAACAGCCAGTAAGCCGGGGCCGCCAGAAGCAGGGTTCGCTCAAAAAAGCGAGGGGTGAACGGGTAGAGCAGGTTGATCAAATAGCCAATAGTCAACGGCGCTAAAAGATACAAGGTGATCAACAGCGCCGCTCGGTTTCGTTTCAGAAGCGCGACCACCCATCCCAGCAGCGCCAAACCAGCAGCCACCAAGGCGGCCCAGGCATACCCCCGCATGTAGTCGGGCAGGTGGCCCAAGCTGAAGGCGATAATGTGATCGCCGAAAAAGCGGCCCGGCCCCAGCGACGCGTAACCTTCTACGTTGCGCTTGTTATCGATGTAATCGAGCAGTCGGGGCGCGGCGTAGATTACCCACGGCAGATAGAGCAACCCAACCAGCAGAAATGGACCGACCAGAGTCAGAACGCGATTGGAGTGTCGAGATGCCGACTTAAGGTGAACAATGAGTACATACAGCAATTGGAATAGCACGATGAAGGCGGCGTAATACATCGTATATAGCGCGGCGGTCGTCGTCGCGACGTAGCCCAGCAGGTAAGCGCGGCCGGCTGAGGGTTTCTCGAGATGTTGCTGCCATCTGAAAAAAAAGTAAGTCGAAGCCGCTCCCAGCAGCGTGACCAGCCCATACATTCGAACTTCTTGGGCGTAATAGATGGCCATCGGCATTAACGCGACCACAGCAGCGGCGATTACCCCCACCCGCGCCCCGAAGAGCCGCCGGCCCAATACGAAGAGAACAGGCATCAACAGCGTACCGATTAAAACGGACAGCAGTCGAGCCGCTTCAGGCCCGACCCCCATCAAGCCAAACCAGCCCTTGAGCAGCAGATAGTACAGCGGCGGATGAATATCGGCGGCAGTGAGGGCGATCAATTGCCACACGTTTTCGGAGGCAAAGTAGACGCTCCAGCCCTCATCGCCCCAGAGCGGCTGAAAATCGAGTTGGTGCAGCCGCAAGCCAAAGCCCAGCAGCGTAAAAAAAAGCACCCAGTCACCTGGGCGTATTTTGAACAGCATAGCGGAATCATTTGATCGGGTTCGATGCTTCATTCGCGAGAGTATACCACACAGGCCGGTTGGATTGAAAGCGGAGAGAACATCTAATTGTATCGTTAAGCCAAGCCCCTCCCAAGCATAACAAAAAACAATAAATGGATTTGCACTTTTGTAGAAAGTTGGATATTATTCTAACTAGTAGCACTCTGGTCCCATGAGTGCCAACTAAGCAGACGCATTTTTGTAGATTAATTGCAACCATTCTTAATCGATTTAAGTCCTTATCTCAGTCTTACCCCCAAACCGTTTTAGCACTCTAAGACCACGAGTGCCAAAAACACTATCGCCAATTTGCAAAAATAAATCAATGTGTGTATGATTGTAGTTAATTGGCACTCTAGCCAGTCGAGTGCTAATTAACCACAGCTTAGCGATAAATTTCATTAATCCATTTTAGGAGGTATCACCCTATGAATCTCAAACCTTTGGGAGACCGATTGATCGTCTCACCTATCGAACAAGAAGAAATGACTGCCAGCGGCATTGTGCTGCCGGAAACAGCCAAAGAAAAGCCCATGCAGGGTAAAGTTTTGGCGGTTGGTCCCGGCGCCCGTAAAGATGATGGCTCGCGCGCGCCGTTAGACGTGGCCGAGGGCGATAAAGTCCTCTATGCCAAATACGCCGGCACCGAAGTTAAACTGGGTGACGATAAATTTCTCATCCTCAGAGAGTCAGATATTCTGGCTATTGTCGCGTAAGAATTTTCGATAAAAGTAACCGAATTTAGAGAGTAACAGAATTTAAGGAGTAATTATTATGGCTAAACA
>JAGRCC010000789.1 GCA_020433785.1 Anaerolineae bacterium | reverse complement strand
GTGCTGGATGAAGCCGACCGCATGTGCGATATGGGCTTTCTACCCGACATCCGGCGCATTCTCAAGCTGTTGCCGGCCCGCCGACAGACTCTCTTCTTCTCGGCCACCATGCCCGATGATATTCGCGAGTTGGCTGACACCATCCTCAAAGACCCGGTTACGGTCCAGGTTGGTGACATTGCCCCGGCTCAAACCGTGTCGCATGCGCTTTACCCGGTGCCCGACAAACTCAAGAAAAATCTCCTGCTAGCCATGTTGCAGCAGACCGCCACCGGGCGCGTGCTTATCTTCACCCGCACCAAATATCGCGCCCGCAACCTGGCCCGCGATTTGGAAAAGCAGGGCTATCGCGCCGCCGCCCTTCAAGGCAATATGTCGCAAAATCAGCGATTGCGAGCGATCAACGGTTTTCGCGAGGGCAAATATGACATCCTGGCCGCCACCGATGTAGCCGCTAGAGGCATTGATGTTTCAGAAATTTCGCATGTCATCAACTTCGATATACCCGATACAGTCGAGGCTTACACCCACCGTATTGGCCGCACCGGTCGCGCTCACCAGGAAGGGGAAGCCTTTACGCTGGCCGGCGAGACCGATGGCCAGATGATCTGGGATATTGAAGAACTGTTAGGGGAACGCATCGAACGACGGCGACTGCCCGATTTCGATTACGGCGGCTTTGTGCCGGAAAGCCAATTCCAAAAGAAAACCGCCCATCCGGCCCCAAAACCGCCTTCAAACGGCAAGCGCAATCATTCTTATCGCCGAAACGGCCGCAGCAATCCTAATCGCTCGCGGCGAGGGTAATTCAGAGGGGGCTTCACGCCCCCTCCTCAGCGACTGACCCCGCCGGAATCTCATTTGCTCCCACAGCCCACCTCATCACTACTAAGGCAGCCATTCCCAAAATTGCGAAACCGCTGATCACCGGCAAAACCGTGCCGTTATAATTTTGCCCGATGACTAACCCCAGCATCACCGCGATAAACGTCGACAGCGAGCCGACGACCGCTGCGCCGATCCCGGCGATATGGCCCAGCGGTTCCATCGCCATCGCATTAAGGTTGCCAAATAACAGACCGATGCAAAAGAACGAGACAATGAGATAAATCATCAGCAGCCACAACGGCGGCTGGCCGCTTAACAAGAATACAATCGGTAAGAACAGCAGCGACATGCCGGTAATGGTCTGCATTGCCCGGCTGCTTAATAGGCGCATACCGTACCGAACCACGAGCCGGGCGTTCAAAAATGAGGCCCCGCCGATGGCCAAAGCCAGCGCCGAAAAGTAGATGGGAAAGAGCCGGCCCAATCCGTACTGATTTTGAAAAACCTGCTGGGCCGAATTCAGATAGCCCATAAAACCGCCAAACACCAAACCGGCAGCGATAGTACAGCCAATCGCCATCCGGTTGGTGACAATCTCTCGAATCGCCAGCGCCATGCGCTGGAGGGAAAAAGGCCGGCGCCGATCAGGGGGTAAGGTTTCCGGCTGCCGGATGGCAAACCAGGTGACGGCGATCAGCGCCATTATCAGGAAGACGCCAAAGATAGCCCGCCAGTGGGCCATCAGTAGAATAGTCTGCCCAAATAAGGGCGCCACTGCCGGCACCAGGATAAAAACGGCCATGACAAACGACATCACCTGGGCCATATCCCGACCTTGATACTGATCCCGAATCAAAGCCATACTGACAATCCGCGGCCCGGCGGCGCCAATCCCTTGCAGGACTCGGCCCACCAGCATCATTGGAAAATTCGTGGAAAAAAGGGACACCAGCGTGCCAACGATAAACAACCCGAACCCGCCATAAATCGCCGGTTTGCGGCCGATGCTGTCCGACAGCGGGCCGTAGATCACCTGACCGATCGACAGGCCCAGCAGCAGCAGCGATATAATCAGTTGGTTATTATTGGCCCGCTGGACGCCCAGATCATGCCCGATCGTCGCTAAGGCCGGCAGCATCGTGTCAATCGACATGGCCACCAGCGAAATCATTAAAGCCATCAACACCACAAATTCGCCAAAGCGAAGGGTCGGTTGGCTAGGTTCTGTCTTCATTTTGTGCTCCGTCTAATCGTAGTAGAGAGTAGGTTTGAATTAATGGTCTTCTCATTGCTTTTCAGCCGGACAAAATTGCTCAAACTCACCAATACAAATCTCATCCCAGGTACGGAAACCCTCAGCAATAACGGTTTCCGCAATATTATCTTTGGTCACCACAATTGGGGTCAGTTTCATAAAGGGAATGTCATTTTGACCGTTGTCGATGGTATCGTTGGCAATGGCCGAGACATCTTCTCCGGCTAGCATGCGGATGGCCGCATCCGCCGCCGCGTCTGCCTCTAATTTGATCGGTTTATAAACGGTCATCGTCTGCCAGCCGGACAAGATATTTTGTAACCCTTCAACAGTGGCATCCTGACCGCTCAATAAGATTGGTTGATGATCTTGATTTTTAAGCACCGTGACTACCGCGCTGGCGATGGGATCATTGGCCGCGAACACCGCGTCGACATCGCCTTGAGCCGCGGTCAACATTTGCTCAAAAGTAGCATAGGCTTGCTGGGTGTCCCAGTCAAAGATCGATGCTTCATCGACTTTGATCCAGTCTCCGGCTTCGAATTTGGGTTCCGCCACAGATTTGTAGCCTTTGGCAAACAGAGACGCGATGTAATCATCAGAGGAGCCGTTGAGCAAGATGACCCGCGGCGTTTCCACCGGCAAATTATCGATCAAGGGCTGTAAGGTTTCGCCCATCAACCGCCCCACCGCCACATTATCAAAACTGACGTGGAGATCGGCGCCGGGGCCTTCAATGGTAATCCGGTCGTAATCAATGACCTTTACCCCGGCCTCACGGGCCTGAGCAATAATGGTGGCGGCGCTGCCGTTGTCGAGATTGGTCAGCAGCAGCACTTTGGCCCCGTTGGTGATAGCCTGTTCGGCTTGAAGCTGCTGGGTGCGCGCATTGCCCTCGGCATTGAAGATGGTGTATTCAACGCCGGCCGCGGCAAAGGCTCGTTCAAAAAACCGCCGGTCGTCCGCCTCCCAGCGCATCGACGACACGCTGTCCGGCAGCAGCACGGCGATGCTCCCGGCCAACACCGGTCGATCACCGCTCTGGCCGGACCCCGCGCAAGCTGTAACAATGAAGAGCAAACTCACCAGCCAAACAGAATAATACTTTTTGCCCATTATTTTCCTCAAAAATAGCCCTGGTTAAACCTTGATGATGCGTGTCACCAATCACTCTCAATACGGCGACGCCTCGTCCTGCCCTTTGACCTCACCTTTTAACTTCGCAACCGTTGCTTCGGCCGCATCACGCAATAAACCCGAGTCAGATGAAACGGTCACTAATTGAAAACCCGACTCGATCATCTTCTGCGCGAATTCCGGCGAACTGGTGTGAATACCGGCCACCACGTCGTGCTTTTGGGCCACGGCCAGGATGGTATCCAGCACCGCCAGCAGATCGGGATCGGTGTAATCGATCTGAACCGTGCCGGTTAGCGACAAGCTGAGATCGGCCGGGCCGATGTAGATAGCGTCCAGCCCGCTGACACTGACAATCGCCTCCACATTCTCCAAGGCTTCGGCCGTCTCGATCATGGCCATCGTAATGATCGTTTTATTAGCTTGGGTCTGGTAATCGCTGCCGCCGTATATCCGGGCCCGGGTCGGCCCCACGCTGCGATATCCCTCCGGAGCATAGCGGCATGCCCCGACAAAGGCCTCAGCCTCGGCGCGACTGTTGACCATCGGGCAGATGATGCCATAGGCCCCGGCATCGAGCAGCTTCATAATGATGCCCGGCTCGTTCCAGGGCACCCGCGCCAGCGGCGCCACCTCGGTGGTGGAAATCGCCTGAAGCTGCAACAAGGCCGTTTCGTAGCCAATCAGGCCGTGCTGCATATCGATGGTTAGGCTGTCCCACCCCTGGTGGGCCATCAATTCTGCCGACCAAGCACTGGGAATTTGCAGCCAACCGTTGACCGCCGCCTCACCCCTGCGCCACATCGATTTTAATCTGTTTTCACGCATATGATCATTCCTTTACATTTGAAAGTATGGTAAAATAATTCACAATTGAAAACCTGGTAAAATAACTCGCAATTTCCTACCGGGTTACTTTAGACTAAAATACAAAAATGAAAAATTTAGATTAGCGACATCGCTGCGTATGGGAGAGAGGAGACCGATGACCCCACAACTTAGTGATAGCCGCCTGGCGAACTTGGGAGCTAATACCATTCTGGAAGGCTTTGAGTTTTTTCAGACGCAGTTCAATGCCATTACTCGCCGGGCCAAAAAACGATTTGAAACCAGAGACTGGGCCGGCATGCAGACCGACGCCACGGAGCGGCTCGACAGTCAAGACAAAATGGTTTACCAGATTGTCGACGAACTCAGAGACCTGTTAGACAACCGCTGTGAAAACAAATTGATTTGGGCCAGTATTAAGGCCGTCTATTCCGGCTTGATTGCCCACCGCGACAATTGGGAACTGGCCGAAACCTTCTACAACTCCGTCACCCGCCGTATATTCACCACTTCGGCCGGGGTCGATCCCCAGGTGGAGTTTGTCGATACCGACTTTGAAGTGCCGCCCACCAAAACCAAAACGCTGGTCTACCGCACCTACAACCGCAGCGACTCGATTTCAGCTTTGCTCAGAACCATCATTCTCGACTACCAATTTCAAATCCCCTTTAAACATCTCGATCAGGATATTCACCACATCACCGACCGGCTCAAAACTCACCTACGCGAAATAGGCGCGCTGCAAGTGGTCGAGTGGGCCGAGATGA
>JAGRCC010000788.1 GCA_020433785.1 Anaerolineae bacterium | reverse complement strand
CGCGGCCGGTGTGTTTGAGGCGGTCATCCCAGTCGGTGTTGAAACGGAGCGACAGCAGGTTGCCCAGTAAGATGGCGATGTCCTCAGCGCGAGCCGCCGGCAGGCACCCTTGCTCAACCAGCGATTGTATAACCGTGAGCAATCCCGTTGCTCGATCGGGTTCACCGCCGCGGTTTTGGCTGAGAAATTCCTGAAGCAGATCGATAAAGGGCCAGTAGCTGGTCTCGATTCTAAATTCCAGACAGCGGCCTTCCAACCATAAAAAAGGGCCTAATCGAGTCTGTTCTGCTTGCGCATAGTCACGTAACTCTCGCACCAGCCGGGTTTTACCCAATCCGCCTTCACCTTGTAAGGCTACGATCTGGCCTTGCCCGGCAAAGATGCTGTCTAGAGCGGTTTGGAGCCGGTTTAGTTCCGTATCGCGGCCCACAATTCGGCTGGGCAGCTCGTCAATGCCACGGGTTTTCTCAGGGCGGGGTAGGGGTTGGATGACCTCGTATAGAGTTACCGGTTCGGCTTGTGGGCTCAAATTGAGCGTGACCGGTTTAAAGGTAAACGCGCGTTGGGTCGGGCGATATGTGGCCGCGCTCACCAGGGTACTGCCCGCTGCGGCACGATCTTGCAGCCGAGTAGCTAGATTGACCACCGGCCCAACCGCAACTGTGGCTTGTGCCGAGGCCTGATTGATCGGATTAAAATAGACATGCCCGCTGCTAATGCCGATCGAGATGGCCACGGCCCGCTCCTGAGCGGCGGCTTGCAGTTCCAACGCGGCCCGGATGGCGCGTTCGGGATCATCTTCATGGAGCTGAGGGATGCCGAAGATCAACTGTAGACCGTCGCCGCCGATTAGATCGAGCTGCGCGCCGTATTGAGGAACAATCTGCCCGGCGATCTCGAGCAAAGTCTGCATGCGGGTGGCCGTCGTTTCCGGGTCGCTGTCCCAGAGGGTGTCGGGCGTGTGGCGCAAGCCGGCGAAGAGGATCGTCACAAGGCGAACCTCTTCAGGTAATTGAGAATTGACGGTGGGCAATTGATAATTGATAATTGACAATTGATAATTGGAAGGTGGGGGTTGGAGATTAGGAGATGGGAGAGATGAGGGTGGAGGTTGAGGGATAGGAGATGGGAGTGAAGTGGTTGTTTTTTCTGCAACCTTGCTACTTGGCAACCCTGGCCCCTGGAGAGGGTGTTGGCCTTGGCGGATGCGGTTGTAGAGCGCGGTGGTTTCGGGGTCGGGTTCGACACCGAATTCGTCGGCGAGAATTTGGTGAAGGGTCTGGTATTGGCGCAGGGCGGCAGGGCGTTGATCGGTCCAGGCGTAGAGCCGCATCAACGTGCGGTGAGGTTGTTCCAGCAGTGGATCAAGCGCCAACCGGCGGCGAGCGTAGGAGATGGCGGACTCATAGTGGCCTTGAGTGGTATGCACTTCGACTAACTTGTCCAAGGTATCGCTCAGGAGCCGCCGCAGGTTTTCGCTTTGAAAAAATTGCCACTCGTCAAAGGCCGGGCTGTCGGGTAGGGTAAAGCCGGCCAGAAAATCGTCGCGATAGAGGGCTACGGCCTGGGTTAGGGATTCCAGACAGTCCGGCGCTAGATCGGTTTGGGCCAAACAAGCTTGGATCAGATGGTGAAAGGCCTCGACATCGATCCAGATCTCGGCCGGGTTGAGCGAGATGGTATCGCCTTCGGTTTCCAGGGCGTGGTTGCCGAGCTGTTTGTTGAGATCGGACAAGGCCCGGCGCAAGGTGCCTCTGGCCCGGCTTTGGTCGGCCTCCGGCCAGAAAAGCGTGGCCAGGGCGTCGCGGCTGTGGCTTTGGCCGCTCAGGGCCAGATAAGCCAGCAGCGCCACAGATTTGCGCCGGCCGATATCGAGGGTTGACTTATTGTGTTCGAAACGAGGTGGGCCGAGGAAGAATAGTTTTAACGTTGGCATTTTAATAAATTCCCTGGCGGAAATTGTACTAGAAGTTGAGGCAAAATCAATATTAGAGTTAATGGAGTTGGTAGAGTTGGTGGGGTTGGGGGAGGTTTAGAGTTAGGTCGGTTTGATGAGGTTTATATCAGGTGGAGCGACAAATCATGCCTTGGAGCGACAAAGCTTGCTTTGTCAGGGCAAGGGCAGATCAAAGCAAGCTTTGATGCTCCAACGGTATTTTTATAGAAGGCCGGGGTGACATATAATCATACTAATGAAAGCTCAAAATCCACCCAATGATCCTACAGACAAACTCCAGCGGCGCAATCGGGAGCTGTTTATTTTGCATCAGATTGCCGAGGCGCTTAACCGGGAAATCAATTTAGATGAGGCGCTGCAAACGGCGCTGGCTCAGGTGGCCGAGTTGTTTGGGCTTAATACCGGCTGGATTTTTTTATACGACAGCGACAGCCGCCAGCCTTATCTGGCCGCGGCGCAAAACCTACCACCGGCTCTGGCCGAAAATTCTTGTTTGCTTATGGAAGGTACCTGCTATTGTCTCGACTCGCATGCCGGCGGCGGGTTAAGTCGCAAAGAGCGGCTGAATGTGATTACGTGCAGCCGGCTAAAATATCTCATGGATGGCACCAATGGGCTGCGCTACCACGCCAGTATCCCGCTGGAAGCGCAGCACAAACAGTTGGGTCTGCTCAATGTCGCCAGCGCGGAGTCGAATTGGTGGAAGTCGTCCAACGAGAGTTTGCATCTGCTGCACACGGTTGGCGACCTGCTCAGTATCGCTATCGAGCGGGCTTACTTGTTTGGACAGAGCACTCAATTGGGTATCATCGAGGAGCGCAACCGGCTGGCCCGCGAAATTCACGATACGCTGGCGCAAAGCCTGACCGGGATTGCCCTCCGGCTGGAAACGATCGACGCTATGCTGGAAGCCGGAACCAATCCGGCCCGGGTGCGCGACGCAGTGCAGCAGGGTCTGCGGCTGACCCAATCAACTCTGGAGGAGGCGCGCCGGTCAGTGATGGATTTACGGGCAGCGCCGCTGGCCGGTCGCAATCTGGTTGAGGCGTTAAGCCTACTTATAAATGATTATGAACGCCGCGGCGACCAGCCTCAGATTACGCTTAATGTTGTTGGCGGTAATCGGCCGCTGCCGGTTCGTCTGGAGATGGGGCTGTATCGGATAGCTCAAGAGGGCTTGAACAACATTGCCCAGCACGCCGGGGCCGCGCAGGTCGAGATAGAACTGGCGATTACGCCCGAACAAGTACGTTTGACGATTGAAGACGATGGTCGAGGGTTTGATCCGACTCACGTTCCCACCGGTCACTTTGGTTTGATTGGTTTGAACGAACGAATTAAGCTGCTGGGGGGGCGGCTTATCTTGGAGAGCGCGCCGGGGGCGGGGGTACGGATCGAAGTAACTATCCCGCTGCAAGATCAGGAGCATGACAGATGACAACCTCTATTCGAATTTTGGTGGCCGACGATCATCCGGTTGTTCGCGATGGACTGGCCGCAGTGCTGGGCACACAGCCCGATTTTGAAGTCATCAGTGAAGTGAGCAATGGGCGCGAGGTGGTTGAGCAAACGCTGGCCCTTAAGCCCGATGTGGTGCTGCTCGATCTG
>JAGRCC010000787.1 GCA_020433785.1 Anaerolineae bacterium | reverse complement strand
GCCAATTTCTGGAACCCAGAGATGTCGCCGTTCTATCTGATGGCCGGCTGGTCGTGGCTGATACCGGCAATCGCCGCGTGCAGATTTTTGATGCGCAGTACAACTTCCTGACCACCCTAACCGGCGGGGATGAGCCATTTGAAGAGCCGCTGGCTGTCACTGCTGACCGCAATGACAACATTTTGATTTTGGACTCAACGTTGCAGTGGGTCTATCGCTATGATTCTCAGGGGAATTTCATCGGGCGGTTCGGCGGCTCGGAAGCGCGCTTCTTCCATCCCAGAGGCTTAACCGCTTTTGAGGACAACAGCCTGGCGGTGGCCGATACCGGCACCGGCCAAATCAAATTTTTTGATTCGAGCGGGCAAGAGTCCGGCAGCATCGGCACCTTGGGGACAGCACCGGGGCAGTTCAACGAGCCAACCGACGTGCTCCGTGACTCGCAGGGGACCTATTTCGTGGTTGAGGCTGAAAATGATCGCCTACAACGTTTAGACGGCGCCGGACAGCCGCTCAACCAATGGCCCATTCCGCCGTCGCTGGCCTTAAACGGCCCCCACCTGGCCTTTGCCCCCGACCACTGCCTCTTTGTCACCCATGCGGACAGCGGAACGTTACAGCGTTATGATCCGGACGGCGCTCTGCTTGACCAATGGCAGACAATTGATCAACTGCGCTTGGCCGCCCCGGTCGGAATTTATTTCGATGCCAACACCCAACGCCTGTATGTGACTGATGTCGTCACTCACCAGGTTCATGTCTTTTGGGTGCAGATGGGAGATGAAGAAGGCTAGTCCCTTCAATCGCCGACCGGCGACCGCTGACCGCCAAAAAGAAAACCCCTAAAGAAAAATTGCGGCAGTCGTCGATCGGCCGTCAGCGGTCATAAGGTGGGTGACTAAGGCGTTATTTTGTGACCTTAATTAAGCCGCCAACCACCTGACGCCGTAAGGCTCAATCGTCATTCGCAAAACGCCCCCTTCCAAAATAACCATTCTGCCGGTAAACAGATCGGTGGCTCCGTCTGATTGCAGCAGATGAGACAGGTCAATCTCCAAGAACTGGGCGTGATCGGTGACGTTGTGGAGGCACAAAACCCGCTCCAGGCCATCGAGCGAGGTGCGCATGAGGTTAAAGAAGGCCGGGTTGCCGCCGATGATTTGCTGACTGCCGTTGGGGTGGAAGGCCGGACTGGACGCTCGGGTTTTAAGCAGTTGGACGTAGCGCTGGAAAACCTGATGCGAGCGAGACGCCGGATTAGCCAGCACCGCTTCGAGTTCGCCGCGCAGCCACTTTTGGCGGTTTATCGTTCGAGCCCGGCCCGTTTCAGCCATGCCCGCGTAATCATTGGCCGAGCCAAAGAGGCTATGAACATAAATCCCCGGTACCCCGGCCATCGCCAGCATAATCGCTTGCGAGGCCATAAAACGATTGACTTGCAGTTCGACCGGTTCGTCGCTTTGGGGATCAGACAAGGCATCGAACAGGGTAATGTTTAACTCGTAAGGGCTTTGACTGCCGTCGGAATTGGTTTTGTAGCTGACGCGCCCACCGTGGGCCAATGTTTTATCGCCCAAGCCTTGAACTTCGGAGGTGGTCAACAGGCCCTCGACCGGCCGCACACCAATGCCATCGTGCGAGGCAATAAAATTAAAGAACGTGGCGGTATCGGGCAGGTCTTCCAGGTTTTCGGCCCACTTTTGCATCACGGTGGCGTTTCCGGTCTGGAAGGTGTGTAAAATAAGCGGTGGCAGCGAGAAGTTGTAGACCATTTGCGCTTCGTTTTCCCCATTGCCGAAATACGAGATGTTCTCCAAGTGAGGCACATTGGTCTCGGTGATCAGCATAACGTTGGGCGCCACACCATCTAACACGGTACGGAAAAGTTGGATAATGCGGTGGACCTGGGGCAAGTGAATGCACGTCGTACCGATCTCCTTCCACATATACGCGATAGCATCCAGCCGGATAAACTCTGCCCCTTGCGACACATAGAATAGAAGCACATCGATGATGGCCAGCAAAACATCGGGATTGGCGTAGTTGATATCAACTTGGTCGGCGCTGAAGGTCGTCCACACGTGCTTAACGCCGGTTGGGGTTTCAAAAGGCGTTAGTAAAGGTGTGGTTCGCGGTCGGGTAACGCTACTAAGATCGATGCTGGGGTCAATGACAATAAAGTAATCGGTGTATTGGGGATCGCCGTTGAGAAACTTCTCAAACCAGACACCTTGAGCCGATACGTGATTGATGACGGCATCGAACATCAGCCGGAAATTTTGGCCCAGCCGCACCACATCCGGCCAGTCGCCCCAACCGGGGTTGATGGCCTTATAATCCTTCACCGAGAAGCCATCGTCGGAGGAATACGGATAAAAGGGCAATATATGAACGCTGCTGATGGCGCCCTTCAAATGGGTCTCCAACACTTCGGCCAGGCTGCACAATGGGGGTTTGTTTGGCTCCTGAATTTGGTCACCATACGTAATCAGAATAGCGTCGGCTTGGGTCACGCGATCATTGGGGTTGACCGGCTGAGCCAGGTCAGGCTGCCGGTTGCTAAAATCGGTCAATTGTTTAATCAGCTTAACGGCGACCGATTTGGCCGTTTCAGGGCCATAAATAAAATTAAGATGGTCTTGGATCTGCTTATTAATCGTTTCATTCATTCTTCCACTCCTTTGCCTTACACAATTGATTGATGTAAAGTGTCTACATCAATGGGTAATAACCCCTATGAGGCTATTATATAACATCAAACGATGATAGCAACTAAGACATAGATACGGCTTAGCAAAAATTTACCTTAAATTTACGCAAATATTAGGTCACATGGGCTTAAAATTTGTTTCAGGCTTGCATTAGATCGGCGCGAGGGGCATGGCAGCAGAATTCAAAACCTATTTTCGGTCAGAAATCGGCTTAATTGAGATTGTCAGTGATGACGAGGCCATCAAAGCGCTTTATTTTATCGACGATGAGGCTCAAATCAAGCCAATTAACCAATCTAACAAGCCAAATATCCTCAATGAATGCCTAACGCAATTGCAAGATTATTTTGAGGGCCGCCGGACAGAATTTTCGCTTAAACTCGATCCGGATGGAACCTCTTTTCAAAAAGCAGTCTGGCAGCAATTGCTCAATATTCCTTATGGGCAAACGGCCTCTTATCTCGATATTGCCCGGATGGTCGGCAATACTAAAGCTGTGCGGGCCATTGGTGCGGCCAATGGGCAAAACCGGATCAGCATTATTATTCCCTGCCACCGCGTGATTGGCAGCAATGGCAAATTAACAGGTTATGGCGGCGGACTATGGCGTAAAGCCTGGCTCCTGCAACATGAGGGGCTGCTAAATACGCAGCTGGCTCTGTTTGATCCAAAATAAACCGTCATTTCCGACCACCTCACCTGTAAAGTCGTCGATTTAACACATCAAAAACCCTCGGTTCAACCCGGCTGTTGTTTGTTCCTCACTAAGCCGTTTTTGGGCTGATTTTAACAAAATTGTCAGAAGTTCAATTTTTAGTATAGTGCACATAAGTACAAAATCTCACGAAAGGATCGAAAAATGAGAGTTGGTTTTATTTCAACGCGTTTGAACGGCACAGACGGCGTATCGCTGGAGGTAGAAAAGTGGGCAACCGTTTTGAAACGCATGGGGCACGAGATGTATTACTGCGCCGGTGAGTTAGGTGGATATGCGTCCGGCGGCACTCTCATCCCCCAACTTCACTTTGATCACCAGTCGATCTTAAATTTTGGGCAACGGGCTTTTGGCGAAGGTCGCTCTCAGGCTGACGCCGCGAAATTAGTGGACGATATTTATGAAACAGCCGATGAAATTCGAGCACCTTTACGGAATTTTGTTCGATCCAATCATCTGGATCTGATTATTGTAGAGAATGCCCTGACGATTCCCATGAATTTACCACTGGGCATTACCCTAACCGGCCTTATCGCCGAATTGGGGCTGAACACCATTGCTCACCATCACGATTTTTACTGGGAGCGGCAGCGCTATCAAAGCAATGCTATCTTGGATTTGCTCGATACGGCCTTTCCGGCCAAACTGCCGAGTATCCAACACGTGACCATCAACAGCATTGCTCAGAGCCGACTCAAGGAGCGGCGCGGCATCGAGTCGCTGGTCATTCCCAACGTCCATGACTTTGCTACCCCACCGCCTCCCATTGACAGCTACACCAGCGATTTCCGCGATGTACTGGGCTTGGGGCCTGATGACCTATTTATCCTCCAGCCGACCCGCGTTATCCAGCGCAAAGGCATTGAAATGGCCATCGAATTGGTTCACCGACTGGACATGCCCAACAAACATCTGTACATCACCCATCGGGCTACCGATGAAGGCGTGGAATATTGGCGCTGGCTCAAACGGGAAGCCGGCGTGATGAAAGTCGATCTCAAACTCATTGATCACCTGATCGGCACCGAACGGGCCACTTCTCAAGGTCACAAAATTTATTCCTTATGGGACGCTTACCCGCACGCGGACCTGGTCACCTATCCCAGCATTTACGAAGGCTTCGGCAACGCGCTGCTGGAGTCGATCTATTTCTACCGGCTAACCGTCGTCAATCGCTATCCGGTTTACAATGCCGATATCGGCCCGCTGGGTTTTGAATTCATTGAACTGGATGGTTTTGTAGATGAGCAGGCTATCAAGAAGACCAAGCAGCTGCTCCATGATGCGGATGCCGTCAAAGAAATGACGGCCAAAAATTATGCTTTAGCTCAGGAACATTTCTCTTTAGAGGTCTTAGAGAAAAAATTAGGCGAAATTATCAAAAGTTTTTCATGAGGGCGTTATGCATATCGGAATCGTTCACTATGCCGCCCCACCGGTGGTAGGCGGCGTAGAACTGACCATTTTCCATCACGCGCGCATTATGACCGCCTTGGGGCACAAAGTCACCGTGGTAGCCGGTCGGGGCGACGCAGTTCAGCCGGGGGTGACCTATAAAGATGAACCCCTGGCCGGCTCGGGGGGTGAAGTCATTAGCCGGGTCAATAGGGCGCTGGCGGCCGGCCACATCCCGGCTGATTTCGATGAATTGGTTGGCCAAACCCAAGCGGCCTTGCTCCACCACCTAGACGACTGCGATGTCATCATCGGCCACAATTTTTTTACCTTGCACAAAAACCAACTGCTGACAACAGCGGTGTACCG
Organism: Anaerolineae bacterium; assembly: GCA_020433785.1. The sequence continues at coordinate 2,573 of JAGRCC010000787.1, read as the reverse complement.
CTTAACGCAGGCTCGTCAAGGTCCACCTTGGGTGGCCTGGCATCACGATTTTGCCTGGCTTCGGCCGCAGTACCAGGCCGAACTGCACCCTGACGAACCGTGGGTATTTCTCAAGCAGGCCTGGCCGGGCATCCGCCACGTAACCGTGTCTAAGGCGCAACAAATTGACTTGGCCCGATTGTATGGCCTACCGCTGGATCAGATCACCGTGATTTCGCCGGGGGTTGAGCCGATCGACTTTTGGCGCTGCGGCCAAAAAGTGGCCGGACTGATCGAGCAGTGGCAGCTTTTGGAAGCCGACTGCGTTTTTCTACTACCGGCCCGCATCACCCGCCGCAAAAATATCGAATTGGGCCTGCAATGGCTGGCCGCCGTCCGCGAAACATCCGGGTGGGATGCCCGGCTCATTATCACCGGCCCACCCGGCCCGCATAACCCGACCAATGCAGCTTATTTGGAGCATCTGTTATCGATTCAACACGAACTCCACTTAAATGAGGCCGTTCACTTTGTTTATCAAGCTTATGGCTCGGACCAGCAACTAATGCTAGATGATGCCGAGTTGGCTAACTTTTATCAAATTGCCGATGCCATGTTATTTCCTAGCCGCCAGGAGGGATTTGGTATTCCCATTCTGGAAGCCGGTTTAGCCCGTCTCCCCATCTTTGCCACCGACCTGCCCCCCTTTCGGGAAAGTGCCGCATCTAAGGCCACGCTTTTCTCACTCAACGCGCCTCTGGCCGAAGTTGCGTCCACCATTATCACCGCGCTTCAATCCAATCACACTTTTCAACTTCGCCGCCGCGTACTCACTCATTTTACTTGGCAAGGCATCGTCAAGCACCAAATTCTACCGTTGTTGTCCCAAGTTACGGCCAACAGCGTTGTCATCTCCGAACAGTGACGTTCTCGACAGGCTACTCACCGCAGAGACCAGTCTATTTCAACCACACATATGAAAAAACCGACTCCTTTGGATTTCGCGAGTTCGCACACGAATATTGCGTGTGGCGTTGTGCATATTGTCACACTTACGAAATTCGTACTACGCCATATATTGCCACCCCCTGAATTCCAAAAGAGTCATAAGACCAAAGGATAAGTTCTTGGCCTGGGCTAATTTGAGCGTACCCCTTCACCGGCCACTTTTATTACCTATCAAACATGGGATTATTTGAAAGATAAAATCACCAAAATACCATCTCACTTAGGAGGTGTCGGGTAGCCGATTTTTCGGAAGCAATGTATAGACCGGTTTGTTAACTTGGAACTAGACATTTCAAAATCGACTCATAATCATAAATAAAAGAGCTAAGGAAGGACAGTAAAATGGCAAAAAAGAAAAAGCAATATGAAGAGATAGGTTCACCCAAACCCAAAATCGCCAGAGCGAGCAGTTTTACAGTGGTTGTCCCGATTTTCGACCACAAGCAAGCCGAGTGGTTAGTTAATACCGCGCTGGCTTTGGCCCGTGCTCAAAACGGTCGGGTCGTATTAGTTGGGATGGTTTTGGTACCCGAGGGCGAGTCCTTGACGACCGGGACGGTCAAAGCCCAGGCCAGTCGAGCTACCCTGGATCAGATTCAAGATCATTTCAGAAGCAGTCCACTCTATGTTAAACCTCGCATTCGGGTGGTCCATGAGCCGTGGCGGGCTCTGGCCACGATTGTGGCTAAGGAGAAGGCCAATCTGGTCGTTCTGCCGTGGCGGAAAGCAGAGAATCGAGAGCTGTTCGCGATCAATTTGGACAGCCTGCTCGGTCATCTTGACTGTCACGTCGTGGTTGTAAGCGGCGAAGCCCCCCCGCAGCTCAAAAATATCTTAATGCCAATGCGCGGCAGCCAAGAAGCTCCCCTAACGCTGGAGGTAGCCCTATCGCTGGCCAAAGCCTCCGGGGCTGAGATTACCATGCTCTATGCCACCGATGACGATCATAGCCCCCGCAGCCAGCAAATTTACCGGGAAATGGCCCGTATCAGCCAGGGGCATCCGCAAATCAAACGGGAACTGCGCGTTCCGGCTGATGCGCTATCGGCCATTTTGGATCAAATGCAGCACCACGATCTGGTTATTATGGGCGCTTCAGAAGCGGCTCCCGGCCGGGGGGCGCTGGCCATCGGGCATATTCCCCGCCAACTCCATAAAAAAGCCTCCGGGCCGCTGATGGTAGTCCGCACCCATCGCCCACCGCCTTTAGTGGAGATGGGCAAATGGAACAAACCGGAACCCCTGCCAACGACCACCACGGCTGTTGTGGTTGACAAATGGTTTGCCGAAAACACCTTTAGCAGCCAAGAGTTTGAAGAGCTGGAACGGCTGGTTGCCCTTAAAGAAGCCCAAAAATTGACCATCAGTTTGGGCCTACCGGCCCTGAATGAGGAAGAAACGGTGGGCAAAATTATTAAAACGATGCAAGACACCTTGATGAAAAAGGTGCCGCTGCTGGATGAAATTGTCTTAATCGACTCCGGCTCAACCGACTATACCGTTGAGTCGGCGCTTGAACTGGGTATCCCGGTTTACCAGCACAGCGAAATCTTACCTCAATACGGCTCGGTCCGGGGCAAGGGCGA
>JAGRCC010000786.1 GCA_020433785.1 Anaerolineae bacterium | reverse complement strand
TCGTCGATCAATTTCTGCTCAACCAGGTTACCCTTGGGGTTGAAACAGAAGTGCTGCGGATGCATGCGAAACTCGACATCGATCATGGCCCGTCCGGCTCGGTTTTTCTCTAAGGTGAAGACAACCCAATCCCGATAGCTTTCGCTTTTGTAGGGGTTGAAGGAGACGTGCTCCTTTGAGAGAATGTGGAACTTGTTGTTCATAATAATGGCGATATCACATTCATAATCGAGCGCTGAACTGCCGCGCAGATGGTACAGGTGCATCCGCTTGCTGCGTAGCCCTTCCCGGTCGGCGGCGACAATAGCCACGACCGGAATGTTATAGGTCATCGCAATGTCTTTAAGTCCTTCAACAATAATGGTGACTTTATCGTTTTCATCAGCGGCCCGCTCCGGGTAAATGGCAATTTTCTGCAAGTAATCGATAAAGAGGACCATCTTACCGTTGGTAGCTTCACTAATTTGGCGAGCCATTTCTCTAATGGCGTTGAGCGTGGTGACGGCCGGGCTGGCTTTCATCAAAATGAGGCGGTCGGCGTAGCGGCTTATGGTGTCGATTGCTTTGGCAGTCTTTGGGTGCTGTGATAGAATTTGATTCAGGCCGACGTTTCCATCTTTTCTGACCCATTCGCGCGCCCGCTTGCTGACGACAATATTATGCAAATCTTTGAGACGCAGACCGCCGCCCACATTATCACCGGCCGGCTCAATGCTCTCCTGGCAGATCAGACGGTTGAGCAGATGAATTTCGCTGTGTTCGTAGGAGATGTAAAAGGCATAGGTAGCTTCGTTCAGGGCCAGGTTACGGGCCATCTGCAAGGCTGTTACGGTTTTACCGATGCCTTGGGCGCCGCCCAGCAACACCAGTTCGGTTTTGCGCAGCCCGCCACCAATCAGGCGATCGATTTGGTCAAAGCCGGTAGGCACGGGCAAATACTCATCCAGTTCGCCTTCAACCACCATCCGGTCGGCTTCTTTTAGCACCTGACTCAAGCTTCTGGGGGATGGTCCGCCGTTCCGGCGGGCGTTACTCGTGCCTCTGGTTGAGCGAGGTTGAGGCGGCGGAGTTGCCTGACGCGACTTTTCCGGTCGAGGCACGTCCGGCGACTGAGCAGACCGCGACTGAAGGGGTTGGATAGCACGCTGCAACTGCTGTTGTTGTGTTTGCTGGTGGTTTTTTTGCTGCTGAGGCTGCCTTTGCTCTTCTAGCGAAAAAGTCATGTTATCCTCTATGATCTAAATTGGATGAGCATAAAACTCATCGGGTTTAATGGGCTTAAGACATTTGGTGCCGGAAAAGATGATACACGAGGGCTATAATATAACTAATTTATCATGCTTATCTAAGAAAAGAGTGTAAATTTGGTTAGAAACAAGTTAGAAACCCAAGCCTGGGGGTTATATTTGGAGTTAATGAGTCTAACCAGTCACCCTCATCGTCTTAGACCCACGTCTTCTTCGAATTATACCAGATCGAGTCTCGCAAAACAACTTAATCATTTAGGTTAAATGTCCTAAGCTGCTACAATACCTTGGTTCAATTAGCAGGTTGTAGAAAAGGATCAATGATGAACAGTCGCATAAGACGGCCCTATGAAAGAAAAACCGTGAGTCGGAACGGAGCCCTAATTTTTGGTCTAGGCTTAGGGGCCTTATTTGCCACACTGGCTATAGCCTTAGCCCTGGCCATGCCGCTGTTGAGTACCCGCTTAGAAAATGCGCCCATGTACGCCCGAACCTACTATCGCAAAATGTTCCCGCCACCCCAATATCTGCCCACCCCGGCCCCAACCGTTTCATTCGAAATAGCCGCACCCCAGAGTGAACCGGAGCCGGCTGAGGAAGCCGCGTCGCTCGCTTCACTTGAAGAAACGGCAGCGACGACTAACCCGGATGTCGTTCTGGCATCGATTAACGTGACCAAGCCGGGTATAGACGATCAAACCGGTGAAGTTCAGTTGATTTCACCGACCACGGAAGTGACCTTAAACCCTACCAGCCAAGCTCGCCAATTGACCGGCCTTAACCATCAGTGGCAAACCTGGAACAACTGCGGCCCTGCCACTATTACGACCTATATGAGCTATTATGGCCGGACTGAAACTCAAGTCGATTCTGCGCTGTATTTGAAGCCCAACAAAGATGACAAAAATGTAAGCCCCTATCAATTGGCGGCTTATGCCCAAAGCGTCGGAATGGAGGCCATTCTTCGCCAAGGTGGCAGCGTTGAGCAACTCAAACAGTTTATCAGCAATGGTTTACCCGTTTTGGTAGAAACCTGGCTCATTCATGATGGCGACGGTCTGGGTCACTACCGGCTTATTACCGGTTATAACGATGACGCCGGCCAATTTATTACGTCCGACTCACTCAGTGGGCCGCAATACCCGGTCAGCTACGACCAATTTGACCCGGATTGGCGCGTTTTCAATCGCCTTTACATTGTTGTTTTCCCACCGGAACAAGCCGATTTGGTCGCCGGTATCATTGGCCCGGACCTACAAGATCAGGTGATGTACGAAAAATTGATGGCTGCGGCGAATGCCGAACTCGAAGCCAATCCCACCGATCAAATCGCCTACTTCAACAAAGGCGAAGCGTTGACGCGATTAGAACGGTATCAAGAAGCGGCGGCAGCATTCGATGCGGCCAGAAAGATCGGCCTGCATTGGCGACGGCTTTGGTATCAATTTACACCTTTTGAGGCGTATTATGCGGTTGGGCGCTATCAGGATGTGCTCGATCTAGCCGAGGCGACCATCGCCAATTCAGGTGGCTTGGAAGAGGCTTACTATTACAAAGGCTTAGCCCTGCATACCTTAGGCCAGCCGGGCGCGGAAGAAGCCTTACAAGCCGCGCTTGATTATAATCCCAATTTCTCGGCGGCCCAAGTGGCGATGGAAACGTTACACGGATCGGTTGCCGGACCCTAACTCATGTGAAAATAGGTTTTGTCGAGTAAATCGCTGACTTGTCCTACCGTTTTCATTGACCTTAGAGAATGGGGGGGAATTGCCAGGGGCGAAGTTACTTAGGCTTCTGCTCTCCCCGACTCAGCCACCACAACAGGCTCAAGGTGAGCGCGCCCAGCACGGTCAGGGCAATCAACTTAAAAAATCTGTCGGCAATAAGCAGAGCCATCAGGCCAAAGGCGGCGCAAAACGTGTAGTATAACCCCACAGTTTGTCGTTGGCCTAACCCTAAATCAAACAGACGATAGTGCAGATGGTCGCGCCCGGACTGAGCGGGATTGCCTCGCTGCCGCCAGCGTTGGATGACCAACCAAGCGACATCCACAATAGGAATGCCTAACACCAGCAAAGCTGTAGCCACTTTGGCCGGAGCCAAAATAGAGAGCGATGCCACGGCATAGCCTAACAACATACTCCCACCGCCCATAAAAACTCGGGCCGGATGAAAATTGAAAGGTAAAAATCCTAAACAGGCTGCGGCTAAAGCCAGGGGAAATAGGGCCACGGTGAACTGCTCCAACCGGTAAGCGTGAATAGCGAATAGGATACTGGCGATGGCGACTACGCCGGCGGCCAGGCCATCTAAACCATCCAGCCAGTTAACCGTGTTGATCATGCCCATTATCCAAAAAATCGTCAGAGGATAGGTGATCCAAATCGGAAAAATGATTAAGCGATCTAGAACCGGCAGCGTCAGTCGTTCCACGATGATATCAAAAAAAATAGCCACCAGGGCTATCAAAAATTGAGCCAAAAATTGGGTTCCCGGCGAAACATCATAAAAATCATCCCACAA
>JAGRCC010000785.1 GCA_020433785.1 Anaerolineae bacterium | reverse complement strand
CCTATAATTATATCAACCAGGCTGAGGCGTGTTACCGGGCCACGGCGGCTGTACAAAACACCGCTCATTATACAGCAACCGTGCATATTGACAACGGCCCGCTCATTCCCCCGGACCACCCCCCCGCTTCAGATATTACCCCGCAGTTTACCACCAAAAACGGGTACAAATGGGGCGCGGGCAGTCCCTTTACCGGCGGTCAGGATGTGATCGGGCCGGGGATTCCCGGCGGCACGGTCACTTACAGCTTCATGCCGGCAGGCGTTCATCATTATATTGGTCCCGAAAATACCCCGATTAGCCGTTTGAACGGCTTCCAACCCTGCTTTTACGATGAAATTGCCAACGCCTTTGCCGCCTGGTCGGCCGTGGCGAACATTCAGTTTATCAATGTGGCTGAGATCGGTTATGTGGACGGCAACCAGGTCGCCACCGGCTCGAACATCATCGGCAACATTCGGATCGGGGCCTACCCGATTGACGGCAGTTATGGTATTTTAGCCCAGGCGTATTATCCGCCCTACAACGGCGTCGAGACCGACTCGACCGTGGCCGGCGACATTCAGCTCGATACCGGCGAAATTTGGGCTTGCAACCCGGCCCATGGCGTCGACATCGGGATTATCACCACTCACGAAATTGGGCATGCCATTGGGTTTAGCCATCAAGCCTCGGACCGGCTGGCCATTATGAACCCCTATTACAACCCCGACGGCGCACCCACCTTACTTGAGGACGATATTAACGGCGCGCAGGCCGTTTACAGTGCCAACCCCTCGCCGGGGCTGGTAGTGACCCAGCCGCCGCTCTCGGCCGTGATTTTGCCCGGCGGGATCATCAATTATACGATTGTGGCGGAGAACTCCGGTTTGACGGATATTACCGGCGCAACCATTACGAACTTGCTGCCGGCCAACACCAGTTACGTCGCCAATTCGGCCAGTCATAGTGGAGCGCTCAACAACGGCACCGTCACCTGGGCGAACCAGACGGTTCCGGCGGGTAGTAAGGTAACTCGCACATTTCAGGCGCGCGTGGCCAACAGCGCCGAACTGGGCGATGTCGTGATCAACACCGTGTCGGTCAGTCCGGCCCAACAGCCGGGCGGACACTATGTCAGCCAAGGGGTGATCGAGGCGGCCACCTGCGGCTTTAGCGACGATTTCGAAGCCGGCGAATTGGGCCGCTATTGGACCACTTACACCACTAACAACGGCCGGGTTCGGGTGGCCTACAACGGTGACTTTACCCACTCCGGCAGTCGCAGTATCTGGCTCGATACCGATATCGATCAGGGGGCGATCAATTCTCACGCGGCGATCATTTTACACGCCGATCTAACCGGCCGTACCGGCGTTGCGTTCGACTTTTGGTGGCGCAATGACGGCGATGAACTTCACGCCGATGATGGCGTCTTCTTGAGCGATGATAACGGAGCCAGTTGGGTCAAAGTATTCGCCTTAAACCGGGATTATCTGGGCAGCTATCACCATACCACCATTAACATCGACGCCGAAGCTGCCGCACACAGTTTGGCGCTAAACCACCAGTTTAAAATCAAGGTGCAGGGTTACGACAACTACGCCTTCAACGGCGACGGCTACGCTATCGATGACGTATCGCTCACCTGCGACGGGCAGTGGCCCAGCCTGTCGATCACGAAGACGGTCTCAACCGCGCAGCCGGTGATCGAACCCGGCGATGCCGTCACCTACACCATCGTTGTGGCGAATAACGGCAGCGGCAGGGCCCAAGACGTGCGAATTGTCGATGATTTGCCGCCTCATATTATTGGCGCTGACCTGGATGAAACCGTGACCATCGAGGCTTCGGAGAAGGTGTCGTACACTATCGTGGCCGATCTCAGCAGCGGCGCACCCTTTGACAGGGTTATCACTAACACCGCTTACTTTACCCATTCGTCCGGTGTGGGCCAGGCCAGCGCAGTCGTAACTACCACCGCCGACACTAGCGCCGGATTACCCAACCCAGTTGATTTGAGGACCTACATTCCGGTAATTAGAGTCGATGATTGATTCATCAAAAAACTGGAGCATTAAAAAACTGGAGCATCAAAGCTCTGCTTTGATCGGGTGTGGTGACAAAGCTTGCTTTGTCGCTCCTGGTTTACTGCTGCTCATTCAAATAGCGTTTCAATAGAAAAAAGAAGGTGTAGGGATCGACTACGGCGTAGTTCGGCTGGAGAACGTCGCCGGCGTCGTTGGTAATGCGCCCGTTCGCCTGGTGCGTTTGCAGCCGCTCCTGGACGCCCCACAAGAGGCTGGGCGATTGAAAGGCGGCGCGGACAGCCAAAAACGGGGGCCGACCCTCGGCCAGAACGGTGCGTTTGTAAATGGTGTGGATGGCCTCGGCCCCGATGTCCGGGCTGCCGAACAGCGTTTCGGACGGCAGCACCGAGACGGGCGTGCCCCATTGCAGGCGCGGCCACGGCTCGTCGGTCTGGTAGTCGGGCGAAAGGATGCCCACTGGGGCCAAAAAGGTAAAAGCGCTGAGCCGGCGCTGCGAAATTTGCGCGCCGTTACCGTTCAGCAAAAAACCTTGAACATCGTAGCCGTAATCGGCGTAATAGCCGCGTGTGCGCCACAGCCAGCGTAAAAACTGCCAATCCGACAGGCCGTCCGGGTTGACATACCCGGCCCCGCTGTTGGCTCCCACAAAATAATCCTGATCGGTTTTCGTTTGGTAGAGATAGGTCATAATGGCGGGAATATCTTCCACCAGGGCCGGGTTGAAGCCCCAGGCCAGCGGCACCTGCCCCCGCCGCGCGTCGAGCCAGGGCTGGTTGCCATAGTTAGCCAGCAAAACTTGCACCGGATGGGCTAAATCGTAATCGCCGGCGTAAATCATCACAAAGGTGCGATCCGGGGCCACCTGCCCCTCCGGGGTCAGATAGCCCTGGGCGATTAAATCGGCTTCGGTGGGCGGGCTGGGATAATCGCGACTGGCTGGCGGCGGTCCAAACTTATGGACTGACACATTGGCCATGGCCACGCCGAAAACATCGCCCGCGCCGCCTTGTAAGTAACCGCCGTGCTGCGACAACAACCAAGTGCTGGCCCACTCGCCTTCGGTCGCTAGATGTTTACCGCCGACCGCGCTGGAATATTTTTCATACCACGGAATGAAGCCCCACACTTTAATCAACCCCCCGGCTTGGGCCTCGGCGGCCTCTACCACGGTCTGTAAGGTGGCGGCATCCGCGCCGAGCGGCTGATCCGGATCATCGGTGGGCAGCTCGTCCGGCCACGGCGACAGATCGAACGCGAACCCGCGCTGCTGGACGACGTAGTCTCGCTCCAACGCGTAGACCCCGCCGCGCGTCATTTTCTCTTGAGCGTAGCGAACCGCCGGCCAGCCGTCCAGCAGGTAGGCCAAAAATTGAGCGTTGGCTCGACCGGTGTCCAGATACTGCTCCTTGGCCCACAAATAGGCGTCGGTCTTGGGCGAGCCGCTCGATGGCGTTGTGCTTTCGGGCAATGTGACCGCGCCGGGTTGAAACAAATCGACCAGCGTCTTTTTGATCTCTAACCGATCGGTCACCGCCGCCGTCAGGTCGCTGCCGGCCCGAAGCACGGCCAGGTTCTCCACCCCGGCTATCGTTGTGGCGACGTTGAGCGTGGCCGGGACCGCAGGGTCCCACACTACCACGCCCTCGATATCGCCGGCAAACTGATCGAGCAGGTCGTCGAGCCGGTCGATTTCGACGATCTCGGTGCCGGCCAGCCAGCCGTAGGGTTGGCCGGCCTCTTGATATTTGTCCAGCCAAAACTGATCGACGCCCGGCGCGTCACCCCGGCTATGGTCGTGATTGAGATACAACCGGGGCTGGTCGCGATTGACAATGCCCTGGAGGGTGGTCAGGAAAATCAGGGTGTCATAATCCCGCAGCAAATCGGCGTAAGTTTTGCCCTCAGGCGGCGGCGTATCGGCATCGCATTGATCCGGCGCGCCGGTAACGGCCAGACACTGTTCGTAATGATTAAGATGTAAATCAGTCACGTCGAACAGGTAGAGGCGGACTGGGGGTGGGGGAGTGGGTTGGCAAGATGTCAGTAGTAGGAAGATAAAAACAATGAAATGGGGGACGTGGGACGTAGTGCGTAGTGTTCGGAAAAAGTGAATAATATTACGCATTACGGTGTTGGTGCTGCGAAATTGCGCCATCCGTGAAAATTATGGGACACGGATAACACGGATGGTACGGATTTTCACTGATTAAATAT
>JAGRCC010000784.1 GCA_020433785.1 Anaerolineae bacterium | reverse complement strand
TAGGCACAAAGTTGACGGTGATCCCGCCATCGTTAATTTCGGCGTTAATCTCCTGGCCGTTCGTGTCAGTTAGCACGACTCTTTCCAAGGTGATGGCGCTGCTGCCCACCCGCTGCGGCCGCCAATCGATGGCGATCAGTCCGTCAGGGATTGATTGGGTGTAGCCGCTCAACCGGGTGGCGGTGAAGTAGATGCGGCCATTGCTGGTATCGACCTCATTGCGGGTGATATTGCCGGTCGCAAAAATGTTACCGACCCGCACCTGCACCCCGCGTTGGCCCGCGTCGCCGTCGATGACCTGGATGACGGTGGGGTCGTAAGAAACTTCTAACTCAACCTTCAACAGATTGGTCACCTCGGCCACGTTGATGGCAACGGTTTCCTGCAAGCTGCATAGCGTGGTTTCGAGATTATCCGGTTCGACCTCAACGATAGTGCCATCTTGCGGAGTCGGGGTGGGTGTAGGTGTATCGGTAGGGGTGGGGGTGAAGGTGGGCGTGGCGGTGATGGTGCCCGTTAAGGTTGGAGTGAAGGTCGCCGTGGGGGTATCGGTGGGGGTGCCGGTTGAGGTTGGGGTAAAGGTAGGCGTGGGTGTATCAACCGGATCGACCTGGACCGTGGCGGTTGCCATACAAGGTAAGAAGCGCCCGCCGACGGGGTCGCTCACAGTAAACTTAAAATCGTAAAAACCGGGGGTGTCGGTCTGATCATAGCTGCCGTCGTAGTCGCCGGTGCGGTCGATCAAGCCAAAGCCGGTGGCGGCCTCAGACACAACATTGTCAAAATCGCGGCGGGTGACATCGGCCACCACTTTAGCTCCGGCCAATGGATTACCGTTGGCAAAAGCCACTCTGACAGTGATGGCCATTGTCTGGCCCTGCATATAAGACTCCTGGTCAAAAATAACCGCAGTCACCTGGCATTCTTCCAGGACGCGAGTCGGGGTAGCGGTGGGGGTGTATGTGGTGTGAGGGGTTGGGGTTTTGGTTGGATAATAACCATTAGCCAGCGTCGTGTGGATCGGCCCCAGCCCGCCAATCAGGATGGCTAAAAATAAAGCGGCCATTAGCCATCGAATATGTTTAGCTACGGACAGTTGTTTTTTCATAATGTTTTCCCATTGATCGGTCTATGCAATTTATTTCAGCTTATCATGCTAACAAAGCGTACTCAACAAGGCTGGCGCGGAAATAACCTCCGTACCAATCAGGATGGAATCATCGGTGTTAGCACTGAGGTTCAGGCAAAATAGGGGGTTTACGCCGAACCGGGCCTTTTTGCAGCAAAAAGCGGGTTTTCGCCGGCCACGTAGCCCTGACTGCGACAAATTAGTGATTTTGAAAACGGGAAGCGTATTTTGATGAAGCCGAGACCTGACAGGTTTGGCAGAGTTACCTGTAAACCCGTCAGGTCTAGCTGGATGGACCGGCGCGTAACCGGCTTTAGCTTAAAAGATACAATTTCCCCTCAATTAGAAGGGGAAGCTGCCACCGCCGCCGGGCGCTCCGTTGGTGGGGCCGCTCATGCCAAAGTTCTTGGCCAGCAATACCAGGTCGATGATATTGACGACACCATCCGGGGCGGGCGGAGCACCGGGACCGGTGAAATCGGCCGCTACCGACAGCTTATTAGTGCCGACTGGCGCGTTTAGCACACTGACCATCAACTGGATATCGAGAATATTAACCACATTATCATCGTTGAGGTCGCCGGCCCACAACCAGATGGCTGTCGAGTCCTGCGGATCATCAAAAGAAGTTTCGGCATCCAGGTAACCAAAGCGGCTAACTTTAATGTCATAGGGAGGTAGGGCCGTGGCGTTGTTGAAGGCACAGAAGCCGAGTAGATCAACCATACCCCCATCGCAAGGATAAATACCGTTAATGGTAACTTCTGTCACAATATCGGTCGAAGACGTCGGTTCTTCTAGACCGCTGTTCTTGCCACCCTCCAAACCAATTTGGAATTTGAAGATATTGGCCGGCTCAATCTCGATCGTGGCCGACGTGCTGGGCAGTGGGGTGGAAAAACCACCATTATCGACCAAAGTTGACTCAGTACCATCGACGCAAACCCAGCCGACATTACCCACGGCGGCGTCGGGGTCGCTGCGCCACAGAATTTCCAAAAGATCACCGGTTCCATTGATCTGCACTGTCGGATCAAAGTAGACGACATTAACATTAAAGGCCGTGTCGCCGCAGGTACCTCCAGCAGTCGCTCCGGTTTGAACGGTAAAGAAATAATCAACGCCTTTCGTACCCGGCAAGAGTGAACCTGGCTCAACCGACTCAGGTTTAATGACCGACGCATCATACTCAACTTGGATGGTAAAGCCGTGGATTTGCTCTGCCCCAACAATATTCAATTTGGTCAAGACAGTCCCATCGCCACGCGCTACATAAGTGCTGGCCGGATTCCAAAGAAGGGTAAGAAAACTAAGAAATTGCGCTTCAACATCACCCTCTTCCGGCTCCTGCGCTGCGGCCGGCGCTACAACTCCAGCAACCAGTAGCAGCGTCAATAGGAGCAAGCCGATGGGTTTCAGGAACTTACTTTGTTTCATATTTGATTCTCCTAAGGCTAAGATAAATGAGAAATAGAATTTGCCCCAGTTGCCAGGGCGGAAGGGCCGGCAGCCAGGTTCCGGGGATTTGTGTGCACACACCCTAAAGCCAGCTTAGGTCTATTCTAAGGGGTTATAGCCCTAGTTTTCAACGGTAACAGTGCGGGAACTGTATCGGTAGTACCTTTGGAGGGATTTTGCGTATTAGTACGGAGGTAGGGGGAATTAGGCTTATTGCCGGAAAGTTCGCCAGAGAGGATAGAATGGAGATGACCGCCACGTGCCACGTCCTACGTTTCATACACGTAGGACGTGGCACGTACAACTGTTCATTATCGCTACATTTTCACCCGATAAAGATGAAGCGTAGTGCTAAGCGGATCGCCTTGTACCCAGGTAACGCCGCCATCCGAACGGGTGCGGAACGAGTCGTCTCGATTGCCCCATTTTATACCCGCCCCGATGGCCTCGGGGCCGAACAGGAAATCACCCTGTCCATCGATAACGCCCAGCCGGTAGGTATTGTCATTGGTCGTTCGCCAGCCGACCAGAAACTGTTCGGGGGCTGAGGTCACGCCGAGGCGAGCGATGACCGGATCGCGCTCAAATGCGCCATTGGTATTGGTTAACCACACCAGATTGCTTTGATACGCTCCATTGATAGTAGCCAGACCGATGCCTCGGCCTTGACAACAATCTCGATCGAGCGCGTTGAAGATAAGTTTCCATGTACTCGCACTAGGAGCCAACTGCCCCAGTTGGACGGAACCCATACCGCCGCAGTTACCATCTGATTTGTAGATCCGTTTATCATGATTCAAAATAAGACCCTTGTCAGGGTAACAATCGCTGGCGCAGACCGGCAGAAACTGCTGTAAATCGGCGTTATAGCTGACTAATTCCGCCAACGAATGAGAACACCCCCAGTCCCAGCCGCTTGACTGGATGACGCCTTGATCGTTGACATATTTCAATTGATCGCCGTAATGGCCGGTAAAACCACCTGAAACACCAGTCACCGTATGGTAGGCGGCATAACGGCCGTTACCATAGGCCAGCCGGCTATCTCCCAGCCAAAAATCGGCAACAGCAATACTGCTGTTGAGGTTGGTTGTCCAGATTTGATGGCCGTTTTGATCAAATTTGGCCAGTCTGATGATATCAGCGCCGGAATCCCATAACAAGGCCGCAAACGAACCGCCGGTATGGGCCACCAACCCTCGAACAGATTTATCGGGAAAATTAAACGTTCGTTCCAGGCTGCTGCCGGAGATGATACTGATATGGCCGTCGCCGTCAGCATCGGTCCAGCCCAGCAGGGTGCGACCATCAGCCAAGGGTTCATGGTACAGCCGAGGCGATAGCGAGCAATGTCCCCAAGTACAAAAATTGGCCGACTCATCGGCCAGAGGTTTGGGCAGCGAGATGGTGGTTTCGGAGATAAATGAGGCCAAGGATGTGGGCTTAGTGACAATAGGTAGGTAAGTCGTGTAGGTCAGAAGGGAACTCACTGAATAGGTATCTACTCCGGCTGCTCCATTTATCAATCGATAGGAACCGGCAGGTTCGGATGAGAATTCGTAATGATGGGTGTTGCTACCTTGAGCGGCAGCGACTCCCGCTAAGACCAAAGTTATTACGACCATCAATAGGGCCGCGAATAGTTTTACTGTTGTTCGAGACAAAAAAGGAGCGAAATGTTGATAGATATTTAACATCGGTTGCCGCTTAACCCTCTCTTTTTATATGATGCAATCGACCTAAGTTTATCAGGATCTAAACGGCTTTAATTGGCAAAATGACGATATTTAAGGAGCAGATACCCGATCCATCCGCCAAATCGCCCACAGATCGCAGTCGGCGTGCGGTTCGTCCGGGTAATGGGTTTTCAGCAAGTTTTGCACCTCACGAGCGTCATCGTACGCCGCTAACAGCCCGGCCGGCGACAAATCTTCGTTGGCAAAGGCTTGATCGAACCCACCGCAGTTGGTCAGGGCGCTAATGCCAGTGGTACGTTCGATGAGATCGTAGCCTAAGAATTGAAAGCGATCCTCGGCCCACAGGCGACGAGCGTCCGATTCTGGGTTCAACAGGACGGCCAGAATATTAATTGAGGTAAGTGTATCAACCCGGCGCAGGAGATAATCCAGATCATGAAAATAGTCCGTCAGATAATTTTCCTGGACGTTGTAGTTCCAATCTTCGGCCGTCAACTCATCGATCACAGGTGCACATAATAGGATGTCGAGCGACACCACTTCCGTTAACTGGGTCAGACCGGACCAGGCAATATACTCTTGCCAGGCCTGGCCCGAGTCGGGAGCGAATGCTTCAACGGCGATAAAGTAGGGCGTTTCCATATGATTATCCCCCTAAAAAATAACTAGATGGAGCGACAAAGTTTACTTTTACCCTATCTGAATGACAAAGTAAACTTTGTCGCTCCAGTAAATTTTTCAACTTGATTAGGCTTTTTGCAGCACCACTTCATAATGCATCGGCGTGATCGAGGCGTGGATGTAGCGCAGGTGACGCTGCCGGAAGAGCGTTTCCAGGCCGTCGCCGGTGGGAAAACCGCTCTGCTTCATAACCTGCTGCCCGAGTTGGGCCAGCCAGTTGGGCGCGATCAGATCGGCATAAATCAGATGCCCGCCCGGTCTGATCACCCGCACCATTTCGGCTACGGCCTCCAACCAGTTGGGAATATGGTGAGTGACTTTATTGGTATAGACAATATCGAATTCACCGTCATCAAACGGCATGCGCGTGCCGTCAACCGGGATAAAGCGAACATTGCTCAGATGGCAGCCGGCTTGTTGGGCCAGCCGGATCTGGTCAAGGTCCACATCGATGCCGATGACTTCGAGCGGATATTTTGTCGCCACATTGATCGCGGCGGCGCCGTTGCCGCAGCCGAAGTCCAGATATTTCTGACCGGCTTTGAGATCGATCCACTTTAGCATTTTTTCAGCGTAGCGGCTAACCTGCCGGCTGCGCATAGAATTGTTTACCAGTATTTTTTCAAGATTTGTCATTTTCATCGTTTACTGCCTCATATCAAAAAGTCGGCGGGTGCCAGCCAAGCGGAACAGCCGGGCGGTCCCATCGGGCCGGGGTTGCGGCAAGCTGGACCACCGGAGCCAGATGACGTAGCGTGCCAAATGGCGTTTCGGAGCTCGTTAATAGATCCTGAACACGGTCAAACGACAAATCGGGCGGATCGTGATCATGCCAATCGCCGCTAATGCGACCCAAATGATGCAGCCAGTGACCCGTCTGAGCTAAAGAGACCCGCACCAGATAACTACCACCGACTCGCGCTCGACGGGTCAGCGCGACCATCGCCCCCATCGCCAGCAAATAGCCCGATATATAATCGAGCGCCTGGGCAGGTAAATGTTGGGGTGCCCCGCCGGCCGACTCCTCATCGACAATCCCACTAACTGATTGCACCAGGCTATCGAACCCGCGCCGCCCCTGCCACGGGCCGTGGTGGCTGTAGGCGCTCAGCGTCACATAAATCAAGCCGGGGCGTAATTGGGCTAACGCCTCCGGTGACAAGCCGCGATCGGCCAGCGCACCCGGTCGATAGCTCTGTAGGAAGATATCGCTGGCTTTAATCAAGTGGTGCAGTTGGGCTAAATCGTCCGTAGTCCGCAGGTCAAGCGTAGCCGAGCGCTTGCCATGACCGGTGTCGATGACCAACGGCGGAATATTAGGCAGATGCGGCCCGCTAATGCGCATCACCTCGGCCCCATGTTCGGCTAAGGTTCGCCCACCGACCGGGCCGGCGATCACCCGGGTGAGATCGAGGACGCGAATGTCGGACAGGGGCCGGTCGCCGGGGCCGACCGGCTCGGGGTCGCTGTCGCCAATTTTGATGATCTCGAACAGGGGCAACTGCGCCACCGCTTGGGCCTGCGGGTGGGCCTGCCACTCTTGGCGCGGCCGGACCAAACCGGCGCACATGTGGGCGTCGGCCAAGGCATCTTCCAAGGCCTGGCCGGACCAGCCGGCTACCGCCTCGGCGACGCTCTCGCGGCTGTCGTCACAGCCCAACAATTTGACCACGCCGGCCCGATGATGCGGAAAGTTACAGTGAAGCTGAATCCAGCG
>JAGRCC010000783.1 GCA_020433785.1 Anaerolineae bacterium | reverse complement strand
CCCAACAGTAAAATTTGGATGAGTTCGCTCATACGTGCGCCCCTTGTGTTTGCTTGCTTTTACCTAGATAAAGCTCTTGAATTCGCGGATCGGTGAGAATTGAATTGGCCGGGCCATCAAACATGGTTTTGCCCAAGTCAAGCACACAGCCCCAATCCGAAAATTCCAATCCTTTACGGGCATTTTGCTCGACCAGAATCACCGTCAGACCACTTTCGGCGAAGAGCCGCACAATATCAAAGATTTGGTCCACAATGATCGGGGCCAAGCCCAACGAGGGTTCATCCAGCATGACGATGTCCGGCTTTAAGGCCAAAATGCGGCCCATCGCCAACATTTGCTGCTGGCCGCCAGACAAGGTACCGGCTTTTTGGTGGCTGCGTTCCCTGAGAATTGGAAACTTGTCGAAAATCTCTTCAATGCGCTGCTCCAAGAGCTGTCGATCGCGCATGATATAGCCGCCCATCCGTAGATTTTCGCGGACGGTCATGTTGGGAAACAAGGCTCGTTCTTGCGGGACCAGACAAATACCTTCTTGCAAGACCTGGTCGGGTCGAAGCCGCTGAATTTCCTCGCCTTTAAAAATGATTTTTCCTTCTCGCGGCGGCAGCAAACCGACAATCGCTTTCAGCAGCGTCGATTTACCGGCCCCATTTGGCCCGATAATACATTGGACCTGGCCGGCCTGAACCGTCAGATTGACTCCTTTGAGAATGCTAGGACCATTGCCGTAACCGGCCACCAGGTCTCTGATCTCAAGTAGACTCACGGCGTTCCCTCCCCAGATAGGCTTCAAGAACTTCGGGATCATTTTGAATTTCGGTTGGCGGCCCTTGGGCAATGACCGTACCGGCCGCCATCACCACGATGGGATCGCAAGTTCCCATCACCAAGTCCATATTGTGTTCGACAATCAAAAAGGTGATACCTTGTTCGTTGAGTTCTTTGATATGGGTCACAATCTCTTCCAACAAGGCCGGGTTGACCCCACCCGCCGGCTCGTCTAACAAAACCAGTCTGGGTTTAGCCATTAACAAGGCCGCAAAATCCATGAGCTTTTTTTGCCCATAAGATAGGCTGCGGGTTTCTTCATAAGCCAGATGGGTGATGCCCATAAAATCGAGCAGGTTCATCGCCCGGTCACGCTCTTCCGGCTTGATAGCTTGGCCAAACAACCCTTGGAGACCATTAACCGGGGCTTGAACGACTAAATTTTCCAAAACGGTCATATTCTCTAAATTCCGGGTAATCTGAAAGGTGCGGCTCATCCCGCTGCGCGTAATCTTGTGGGGTTGCAGCCCATCGATGCGTTTGCCATCGAACCAAACCTGGCCTGAGTCTGGCTTTAGAACGCCGCTAATCATATTAAAGGCGGTGGTTTTACCGGCTCCGTTGGGCCCGATCAAGCCCGTGATTGAACCTTGTTCAACTGAAAAAGTGCAATCACTGACCGCCTGGATGCCGCCAAAGGCTTTGAATAAATTTTTGACTTCCAATAAGGCCATATCGAATCGCTCAATAATTATTTAACTCAAGTGGCCACCTAGCTGTTCAATCTGGGAAGTAGGGAGTAAGAAGTAGGGATTAGGGGAAAAAATCGATTACTTCTTACTCTTTCCTTCCTTCAGAGTTAGGATTGATACAGAGGTTTCCCCGTACTTTCTGGAGACGGTAGCAAATTGGGTTATTTATGAGATTTGCAATTAAAGATTTCTCGTAAGGTTATTCACATCGAACAGCTACGCTTAACGGAATACGCATTACGCATTACATTTCGTATTTCGTATTGCGTATTCCGTTTGAAAGCAAGCCGATTAGCTATAATCCGAAATCTGTAGAACTTACGCAGTTCGAGTTTTTTTAACCACGAATTACACGAATTTTCACAAATTTTTATCCTTTTTTCGTGTAATTCGTGCAATTCGTGGTTGATTTTCAAGCCTGAACCCTTCAACTGCGTAACTCATAAGTATAACCTTGCATAATTGGTGTTTAGCCGGTAGACAGCCACTAGCTGATAGCAGACCGCCGACCGTTGACCGCCAAACTTCAACGAGCACACCTATTTTTGGCCATCTGCCGTCAAGGATTTACCGTTTGAAAACGAAAATGGTAGAATACCCCCACTAGCTACCGTGAGTACAAACGTTGATTTTGCCGCCACTATGCCGAAGTCGAGGCTATAGCCGGTTAGAATGAAATAGCAGAGAAAGGGTCAAACGAATGAACACCCCACTTTTTGGCGCGAATATCGATCCTAATGTAACCGAATTAAATACGGCCCTGGCCATTGCTCAACTCGCCGACCGGGCCGGGTTAGATATGGTCTTGTCGCAAGACCATCCCTACCATAAGGATCACCTCGATACCTGGACACTGATCACCACCGTAGCCGCCCAAACCGAGCGAGTCCACATCGGTACGAACGTGGCTAACCTGCCGCTGCGTACGCCCACGATGCTGGCCAAGATGGCCGCCTCGCTGGACGTTATTTC